>NZ_JBQYSN010000044.1:0-38420 GCF_052686535.1 Agrobacterium sp. DKPNP3
TAGCAATCGGCGCTGGCTGCGATTTCCTCACCCCCATCGGCCACCAGTGCAATACGCTGGTCATGGGCCCGGGCGGATATCGTTTCAGCGATTATCCGCGCCTTGGCCTGCCATTGTCGATCATGATCGTCATCGTCAGCATCCCGATGCTGCTCTATGTCTGGCCGGTCAATTAAGGCCGGACGCTAGTGCCCGACAGCGCCTCAGATTCCATATTTCCTTGACGCCTGCGGCAGAATATGGCCTAAGCCGAAGCCGAACGGGAATATGGAAAAGGCGCTTTCTTTTCGCCTTTCGACATGATGTCCTGCCGCATCCAAACGAAAACTCCGTGATATCTGGGTAAAACGCTCCGATGTCACTGCCACGTCCACGACGAGTGAATTTCATGACCACTTCCGGCGTTCGCGTCCGCATTGCACCTTCCCCCACCGGCGAGCCGCATGTCGGCACCGCCTATATCGCGCTGTTCAACTATCTCTTCGCCAAGAAACACGGCGGCGAGTTCATCCTGCGCATCGAGGATACCGACGCCACCCGCTCGACCCTCGAATATGAGCAGAAGGTGCTGGAAGCCCTGCGCTGGACCGGCCTTACCTGGTCGGAAGGCCCCGATGTCGGCGGTCCTTACGGTCCTTACCGCCAGTCAGAGCGCAAGGCGATGTACTGGCCCCATGCCGAAGAGCTTCTCGAAAAAGGCCATGCCTTCCGCTGTTTCTGCACGCCCGAGCGGCTGGAGCAGATGCGTGAAGCCCAGCGCGCCGCCGGCAAGCCGCCGAAATATGACGGCCATTGCCTCAACCTGAAGGCCGAAGAAGTGACCGCCCGCGTTGCCGCCGGTGAAGCGAACGTCGTGCGCATGAAAATCCCGACCGAAGGCTCGTGCGATTTCCATGACGGTGTTTATGGCGATGTGTCGATCCCGTGGGATTCCGTCGACATGCAGGTGCTGATTAAGGCCGACGGCATGCCGACTTATCACATGGCCAACGTCATCGACGACCATCTGATGAAGATCACGCATGTGGCGCGCGGCGAAGAATGGCTGGCTTCGGTGCCCAAGCACATCCTGCTTTACCGTTATTTCGGCTGGCAGGAGCCGGTGTTCATGCATCTTTCGCTGATGCGCAACGCCGACAAGTCCAAGCTTTCCAAGCGCAAGAACCCGACCTCGATCTCCTATTACTCCGCGCTCGGCTACCTGCCGGAAGCGCTGATGAACTTCCTCGGCCTGTTCTTCATCCAGATCGCCGAGGGCGAAGAGCTTCTGACCATGGAAGAGCTCGCCGCAAAGTTCGACCCGGAAGCGCTTTCCAAGGCCGGCGCCATCTTCGATATCCAGAAGCTGGATTGGCTGAACGGCCGCTGGCTGCGCGAAAAGCTTTCGCCGGAAGAATTCATTGCCCGCACACTGGAATGGGCGATGGAAAATTCCCGCCTGACCGAGGGCCTGAAGCTTGCGCAGAGCCGCGTCTCCAAGCTCGGTGAGCTGCCGAACCTTGCCGGCTTCCTGCTCGCAAGCGATGCTGGCCTCACGCCCGCTTCCTTTGCCGGGCTGAAGAGCAAGCCGGAAGAAATCCACGAGATCCTCACCACCGTTGCAGCAGACCTCGAAAAGATGCCTGACTGGAACGTGGAAGCCATCGAGGCCGAGCTGCGCGATGTGGCGGAACGCACCGGCAAGAAGCTGCGCGTCGTCACGCCGCCGCTTTTTGTCGCCATGTCCGGGTCGTCGCGCTCGCTGCCGCTGTTTGACTCGATGGCGCTGCTTGGCCGCTCCGTCGTGCGCCAGCGCCTGAAGGCTGCGATTACCGTCGTGGCCACGATGGTTGGCAGCGGAAGCTGATGATGACGTGCTGGCGGTGACGGCAGCATTTTAGAATACGCCCTTTGCCTGGGGCTCACCCCCCTCTGCCCTGCCGGGCATCTCCCCCTCAAGGGGGGAGATCGACAAGCGGCTGACACCTTGCCCATGGAACGGGCGGGCGCGGCATCTGATCTCCCCCCTTGAGGGGGAGATGTCCGGCAGGACAGAGGGGGGTCAGCCCAGCGCACAAGGGCCACCCGCAACGAACAAGCCCGCTAAAGGCGAACACGATGACCGACACCAAGACCGAAACCACCGCCCTTTCCTCCGACGCGACAGAAGTGCGCCGCCAGAAACTTGCGCTGCTGCGCGAGCAGATCGGCGACGTCTATCCGGCGCATTTCCACCGCACGATGAGCAATGCGGAACTCGCGGAAAAATACGCCGACATCGAAGCCGACGTCGAAACCGGCGATACGGTGACGGTGGCGGGCCGCGTTTATTCCTCGCGCAATTCCGGCATGTTCATGGACATCCACGACGCCTCGGGCAAGGTGCAGATCTTCTCGCACAAGGATACGACGCCGGAAGCGGCGCGCAACCTGCTGCCAATGATCGATATCGGCGACATCATCGGTGTGACCGGCAAGGTGCGCCGCACCAAGCGCGGCGAGTTGACGATCAATGCCGAAGAAATCACCATGCTGACGAAGTCGCTGCTGCCAATGCCCGAAAAGTGGCACGGCGTCTCCGACATCGAGCTGCGTTACCGCAAGCGCCACCTCGACATTCTCTCCAACGAGGAATCCAAGCTGCGCTTCCTGCAGCGCTCCAAGATTCTCTCCGGCATCCGCCGCTTCATGGAGGCCGAGGGCTTCCTCGAAGTCGAAACGCCGATGCTGCAGACCGTCTATGGCGGCGCGACGGCCGACCCGTTCAAGACCTTTCACAACACGCTGAAGATGGACATGTATCTGCGCATCGCGCCGGAACTGTTCCTGAAGCGCACGCTGGTATCAGGCCTTTCCGACAAGGTCTTCGAAATCAACCGCAACTTCCGCAACGAGGGCGTGTCCACACGGCACAATCCTGAATTCACCATGATGGAGTGCTACTGGGCTTATGCCGATTACGAGGACATCATGGGTCTCGTGGAGCGGCTGTTCGAGACGCTGGCGATCTCGCTGCATGGCACCACCGAAGTGGAATTCCAGGGCCAGACGATTTCCTTCAAGGGTCCGTTCAAGCGCGTGCCGATGCCTGACGCGGTGAAGGAAGCAACCGGTATCGATTTCCTCGCCATCAAGACCGACGAAGAAGCCCGCGCCGCTGCCAAGGCCGCCGGCTTTGCCGTCGAGAAGGACTGGACCTGGGGCGAATGCCTTGCCTTCATCTTCGAAGAGAAGGTGGAAGGCACGCTGATCCAGCCAAGCCACGTCACGCATTTTCCGAAGGACATTTCGCCGTTTGCCAAGGAAGTGCCGGGCGAACCGCGCCTCGTCGAGCGTTTCGAAAGCTATTGCAACGCCTGGGAAGTGGGTAACGCCTTCTCTGAACTCAACGATCCGGAAGAACAGCGCCGCCGCATGGTGGAGCAGCTGGAACAGGCCCACGCCCGCGGCGAAAAGGACAAGCAGCTGGACGACGAGTTCCTCGACGCCATCGACCAGGGCATGCCGCCCGCCGGCGGCCTCGGCATCGGCGTCGACCGCCTGATCATGCTGCTCACCAACGCCCCGTCGATCCGCGACGTCATCCTCTTCCCGGCCCGCCGCAACAAGGCGGATTGAGGAACTAAGAGCGCTGCCCGGTTGAGAATTCCGGGCAATCTGCAATCACTTGACGTTGGTGGTGAAGGGTGAATATTCACCCTTCACCATAGATTTCAATGCCATGCGGCGTATCCGGAAATTCAGACCGGACAACCTTTGCACAGACGCAAGCATGACAAGGCAGTTTCAGCTGAGCATACCGCCGGCATGAAACAGGAACGCCTGCGCCGCAATCGAAGCCCTGTCAATGCCCCGTCTTGGCCTTTTCGCCATCAGCTTCCTCTGCCACCGCCGCCTCGCCCGCCTGCTTTCTCCTCCGCCGCCTGTGCGGTGGTCGAGCCTTTGCCGAAGATCAGGGACTTGAGGTAACTCAGGCTGAAGATGCTGCCGCCATCGGCTTCCGGCGTCGAGGTCAGGAGTTCGTCGGTGCCGGTTTCGCCGTGCGCTTCGGGAGATGGCGTGTCGCGATCGGTTTCGGGGCTTGCTTCTCCGTGGCCGGTTTCGGCTGGGGTCGCGCCATGTTCGGCAGCCGCCTCGCCCTTGCCTTCACCGTGGCCCGTGCCTTCACCGTGGCCCTTGGTGGACTTGCCGTCGTGACCGCCGCCTTCAGTGTCGGTGACGGGCGATGCACAGTCGGTGAAATCGCTGAGGCCCGCCGCCATGGCTTCGGTGTCTTCGAGCGGAAGATCGATGCGCAATCCGTAGAACTGCCCGCTGGCATTGGCCGCACCATCGTAATAATAGGCAGAATAGCGGTGTGCATCCGCGCCTTCCGGAATTTTCGCCAGATCGGGAATGAAAACCACCTGGGCGGCAATCGCCCGGCCGCGCATTTCTGACCGTAATTGCGGCCCGTTGGCGTCTAGGACGGATACCTGAACGAGATCGGGTTTCTGCTTGTCATAGACGGCTTTTGCGACGCGCAAGGCGGTTTTCAACCGCTCCTTGCCGTTTCCACCGCTGGTGCGGACAAATTTGCGCACCCACAGGGCGCCGTTCTTGCGGATGTTGACCGTCTGGACTGCGTCGCAGGAAAGCCCGTTGGTGGCGGCATAGGATGGGCCGAGCAGCCGCTCGCTGCCGATGAAAACGGCAGCAGAACCGGTCGCACCTGCCAAAAGCAGGATCCCGCCTCCGATCATAACGAGCTTGCGCGAAAACCGCATTCGTCCGAATACAGCTTTCACCCGCAACATCCTGACATCAAGTACCCCGTTTTGCGCCCTCGCCCCACAACGTGGCTCGATGGATGAGGAACACACGCAGGACAAGCTTCGGACCACGCTGTCCGAGCCTTGCGATAGTGCCGCTTTCTCATTGAAAAAAGTTTAATCCCCAAGGCCCAGCCCGCGCAAAAACGCGTCATTTTCGGACATTTTCAAAATCTTCTGAATTGCGAATGATTTGCAATAGCGTTGACAAGGATGACTTTATGGCCGATGGTATTGCGAATTAGTTGCAACAAAATCTGGTGAGCTCCGTGAACCTCCATAAAATCCGGCATGCCGTTTTCGCCCTTTCTCTTTTCATCCCGGGCGTGGCGCTTGCCGAAGAAAAACCCGTGGTCGTGACGACCTTCACCATCATCGCCGATATGGCGCGCAATGTGGCGGGCGAGGCGGCGAACGTGGAGAGCATCACCAAGCCGGGCGCCGAAATTCACAACTACCAACCCACGCCGCGCGATATTCTCAAGGCCCGCAAGGCGAATCTGGTCCTGCGCAATGGGCTCAATCTGGAATTGTGGTTTGAGAAGTTCCTGGCCAACCTCTCCGGCGTTCCCGATGTGACGGTGAGCGAGGGCGTGGAACCGATGGCGATCAGCGGCGGGGCCTACCAGGGAAAACCCAATCCCCATGCATGGATGTCGCCCGATAACGCCCTGATCTACGTAGAGAATATCCGCAAGGGTCTTGCACAAGTCGACCCTGCCCATGCCGATATCTACGCCGCCAATGCCAAGGCCTATTCGGACAAGATCAAGGCGACCGTGCAGCCAATCCGCGATGCGCTGTCGTCCCTGCCTGAAGACAAGCGCTGGTTGGTCACAAGCGAGGGGGCATTCTCCTATCTCGCCCGGGATTTTGGTCTGAAGGAACTCTTCCTCTGGCCGGTCAATGCCGACAGTCAGGGCACACCACAACAGGTGCGCGGCGTGATCGACGCCATGCGTGCGCACAATATCAGGGTCATATTCAGCGAGAGCACGGTTTCGCCCGATCCCGCCCAGCAGGTGGCCAAGGAGACCGGCGCGGCCTATGGCGGCATCCTCTATGTCGACTCGCTGAGCGAGGCCGATGGTCCGGTGCCGACCTATCTCGACCTGCTGCGCGTGACGAGCGAAACAATCGCCAAAGGCCTGTCTTCATGAGAATGAGCAGTAAGAAAACAGGCGGCGGCCTGACGGTTCAAAATGCGACAGTCACCTATCGCAATGGCCACACCGCGTTGCGCAACGCCAGTTTCTCCATCCCCCGCGGAACCATCACTGCACTTGTCGGCGTCAATGGCGCCGGCAAGTCCACGATTTTCAAGGCGATCATGGGTTTCGTGCCGTTGGCGGCCGGATCCGTTTCCATTTTCGACCTGCCGGTGAAGGAGGCGCTGAAGAAGAACCTTGTCGCCTACGTGCCGCAGGCGGAAGAGGTGGACTGGAGCTTTCCGGTGCTGGTCGAGGATGTGGTGATGATGGGCCGTTACGGCCACATGAATTTCCTCCGCATCCCCTCGAAACGCGACCACCAGATGGTCGAGGACGCGCTAAAACGCGTCAACATGCTCGATTATCGAAAACGGCAGATCGGAGAACTCTCCGGCGGCCAGAAGAAGCGGGTGTTTCTCGCCCGCGCGCTGGCGCAGGAAGGCCAGGTCATCCTTTTGGATGAGCCCTTCACCGGTGTCGACGTGACGACGGAAGAGCAGATCGTTGCCCTTTTGAAGGCACTGCGCGACGAAGGCCGCGTCATGCTGGTATCCACCCATAATCTCGGCAGCGTGCCTGAATTCTGCGACCGCGCCGTCTTCGTCAAGGGGACGGTCCTCGCTTCCGGACCGACGGAGGATACGTTTACCGAAGAAAACCTGCAAAATGCCTTCGGCGGCAGCCTGCGACATTTCATTCTCGGCGGCGCGGAGCTGCATGACGATGCCGATCCGCGCCGGCTCAAAGTCATCACCGATGACGAGCGGCCCTTCGTGATCTATGGCCGGAACGGCCAGAAGGACACATTCCGACGCGCATCGAAGGACAAGGCTGATGATAAACAGTCTTCTTGAGCCCTTCACCTATGGATACATGCTGAACGCCATCTGGGTCAGCGCGCTGGTGGGCGGCGTCTGCGGTTTTCTCTCCGCCTATCTGATGCTGAAGGGCTGGTCGCTGATCGGCGATGCGCTGTCCCATGCCATCGTTCCCGGCGTCGCGGGCGCCTATATGCTGGGCCTGCCCTTTTCGCTTGGCGCTTTTCTCTCCGGTGGGCTTGCGGCCGGGTCGATGCTGTTTCTGAACCAGAAAACGCGGCTGAAGGAAGACGCAATCATCGGGCTGATCTTCACCTCCTTCTTCGGACTTGGCCTCTTCATGGTGTCGCTGTCTCCCACCTCGGTGAATATCCAGACGATCGTGCTCGGCAATATTCTCGCAATCACCACCGAAGACACCATCCAGCTGGCGTTGATCGGCGGCATCAGCCTCCTCGTCCTCTCGTTGAAATGGCGCGACTTCATGGTGGTCTTCTTCGATGAGAACCATGCCCGCACCGTGGGTTTGAAACCCGAAGTGCTGAAGGTAATCTTCTTCACCCTGCTTGCCGCCTCCACGGTCGCCGCGTTGCAGACGGTCGGGGCTTTCCTGGTCGTCGCCATGGTGGTGACGCCGGGCGCGACGGCCTATCTTCTGACCGACCGTTTCGAGCGGCTGATCCTGATGAGCCTTGTCATCGGCGCGGCCACCAGCTTCGTCGGCGCTTATCTCAGCTATTTCCTCGATGGCGCGACGGGCGGCGTCATTGTCGTGCTGCAGACGGCGATCTTCCTCGCCGCCTTCATCTTCGCGCCGAAACACGGCCTGCTTGCGTCCAAAGCCAAGGCCCGCAAGGCGCTGGAGGAAGCGCCATGAGTGAATATCTCGAATTGGCCATTCTGCCGTTCCAGCTGCCCTTCATGCAATATGCCTTCGCCATCACGCTGATGATCGCGGTGCCGATGGCGATGCTTTCCTGCTTTCTGGTGCTGAAGGGCTGGTCGTTGATGGGGGATGCGGTTTCCCATGCCGTGCTGCCCGGCGTGGTGGTGGCCTATATCGTCGGCCTACCGCTTTCCATCGGCGCTTTCATTGCCGGCATGATCTGCGCACTTGGAACCGGTTTCATCAAGGAAAACAGCCGCATCAAGGAAGACACGGTGCTTGGCATCGTCTTTTCCGGCATGTTCGGGCTGGGGCTCGTGCTCTATGTGAAAGTGCAGAGCGATGTGCATCTCGACCATATCCTGTTCGGCGATATGCTTGGCATTGCGCCCTTGGACATGCTGGAGACGGGCGTCATCGCGCTGCTTGCGACACTGTTCCTCGGCGTGCTGCGCAAGGATCTGCTGGTCAACGCTTTCGATGCGCAGCATGCCAGAGCCATCGGTCTGCCCGTGCGCCTGCTCCATTACGGCCTCCTGATGGTTCTTTCGCTCACCGTGGTCGGCGCGCTGAAGGCGGTGGGCATCATTCTATCGGTGGCGATGCTCGTTGCGCCGGGCGCCATTGCCTTCCTGCTGACCCGGCGCTTTTCCGCCATGCTGCTAGTGGCCATTACGGTTGCGGCCGCCTCGTCGCTTGCGGGCACCTGGCTGAGTTTCCTGATCGACAGCGCCCCTGCCCCGACAATCGTGCTCTTCATGAGCATCACCTTCGTCGCGGCCTTCATCCGCACCACCTTGAAAGCGCGCCGCACATCCGCGGCCAGCGAGGCGGGCTTCTAAAGGAACGATTTTTGCGGGCGTGTGGAACATTTTCGCCTTTTGCGCGTCATTTTACCGAGCCTGTCGCGGGGCGGCTGGCTCGGTAAAATTCTGCAAAAGGGGAAGCGCCATGTTGAAATGGGCTCTTATTTTCTTCGTCATTTCTTTGATCGCAGGCGTGTTCGGCTTCACCGGCATTTCCGCCGCGGCGGCGGGCGTTGCCCGTATCCTGTTCTTCATCGCCGTGGTGATCTTCCTGGTCTTCCTCGTGCTTGCACTGATGGCCGGCAGCGCCGTCGTGTGAATAAAAAAGGCGACCGGTTTTCACGCCGGTCGCCTCGCTTTTCTTCCATATAACTTTATCAGCCCGTCCAGCCGCCATCGATCACGTGGATCTGGCCGGTGGTGAAACCTGCCTCGTCGGACGCAAGGTAGGTGACGAGCGCTGCGATTTCTTCCGGCGTTGCAATGCGGCCCATCGGCTGGCGCGCGATGAAGTCGGCCAGCGCCTGTTCGTAATTGCCGGTGGCGCGCAGACGGTCGTGCAGCGAAGGGCTATCGACAGTGCCGGGGCAGATCGCGTTGCAACGGATGCCCTTGGTGACGAAATCGGCCGCAATCGCCTTGGTGAGGCCCACGACGGCAGCCTTGGAAGCGGTATAGGCGAAACGGTTCGGCACGCCCTTCACGCTTGAAGCGACCGAGGACATGTTGACGATCGCGCCCTTGCCCTTTTCCAGCATGCCTGGCAGGAAAGCGCGGCAGGTTCGGTACATGGCCTTGGCATTCAGGTCGAAGGAGAAATCCCAGTCCTTCTCCTCGCAGTCAAGGATAGTGCCGGCATGAACGAAGCCCGCGCAGTTGAACAGCACATCCGCATGGCCGATATCGGCCGCGAAATCCTTGACGCCGTCGCCGTCAAGCACGTTCAGAACCCGGGTTTCCGCACCTTCCAGGGTCGAAAGCGCCTGCTCATTGATATCGGTAGCGATGACGCGCGCGCCGAGCGATATGAAACGCTCCGCCGTTGCCCGCCCGATACCCTGACCGGCGGCGGTGATCACCACTGTCCGGCCGTTAAAATCCTGCACCATGGATAGCCTCCCGCTAAGGCGCGCCCACCTTTCACGATGGACCGCTGAATTTGATTGATCTCAAATATGGATCGACAATTCATATGTAAACGCGGTATTCATATGGCGTCAAGCAAACTTGCGCGTATGGCGCCAATCGGGCAACCCAATTTGTGCTCCTGCCGCGCAGCGAAACACCACCGAGGTCAGATGACTGAAGACGACAGCGACCGATATCGCGCCCCAGCCCTCGACAAGGGGTTGGACATTCTCGAACTTCTGGCCCGCACCGATGGTGGGCTGACGCAGATCGAAATCGCCAAATCGATCGGCAAGAGTCCGAACGAGCTATATCGCATGCTGGATCGGCTGGTGCGCCGGGGCTATGTCCACCGGCTGGACGGCGACCGGTTTTCGCTGACGCTCAAAATGTTCGGACTGGCGCATTTCCATGCGCCGATCCGGCGGCTGGTTTCATTTGCCGCGCCCGTCATGCGCGATTTCTCCGCAAGCGCCGAGCAGGCGTGTCATCTCGCCGTTTACGACCGGGGCAGTGTTGTCGTCATTGCACAGCAGGAATCGGCGACCTATTGGGCCATGTCCATGCGCGTCGGCGCGCAGATGAGCCTGTTCCACACCGGCTCCGGCCATGTGCTTCTGGCCTTCCAGACGGACGCACAGCGCGAGATCATGATCGCCGAGCAGGTGCGCGGCAGCGGCGACACCGTTCCTGCCGGCCTCGCAGAGCGCCTGGCGACCGTGCGCAGAAACGGCATAGAATCCATGGACAGCCTTCAGACTGCCGGCGTGCGCAACATTTCCGCGCCGGTGCTGACGCTCGACGGTACCGCCCTTGCCGTCATCACCTGCCCTTACATCACCCCGCTCGGCGGCAAGGCACCGACACGCGAAGCCTGCGAGGGGCTGATCCGGGAGGCAGCGACGCGCATTTCGGAAATCGTCACGGGCGGCGCCTGAGCCCAAAAAAAAGCGACCGGCAGGGATCCGATCGCGTTTCAATTGACTGGAGATTTCTGCCTCGTAAACGCGGTGGGAGCATAAAATGTTCCGCCGAGGTCAAAGACGAGGAGTCGACCTCCCATTTTTCGTCATCCTCGGGCTCGCCCCGAGGATCTGCAACCGCTTGATTTCACGCAACGTGGATAGATCTTCGGGACAAGCCCGAGGATGACGTCACGTGTGTGGCAGGGCCACCGGCAGCCTTAGCTGCACCCCTTAAGCCGCTGCGGCCGTCAGTTCCTTGCGGACCATTTCGCGCAGCGTTACCAGGTCCTTGGCAAACAGGCGGATGCCTTCCGAAAGCTTCTCGGTAGCCATCGCATCTTCATTCAGCGCCCAGCGGAATGCCTTCTCGTCCAGGGACTGCAGCGGCTCGGACTTGACGTTGTCAGCCGAAAGCTTGCGCTCCAGCTTGCCGGTGTCCTTGTCCAGTTCTTCCAGCAGCGCCGGGCTGATCGTCAGGCGGTCGCAGCCGGCAAGGGCTTCGATCTCGCCGACATTGCGGAAGGACGCGCCCATGACGACGGTGCTGATGCCGTTCGCCTTGTAATAATTGTAGATGCTGCGCACGGAGACAACGCCCGGATCGGTCTCGGCGGTGTAGTTCTCACCGGTCGATTTCTTGTACCAGTCAAGGATACGGCCGACGAAGGGCGAAATGAGGAAGACCTTGGCTTCAGCGCAGGCAATTGCCTGGGCCTGCGAGAAAAGAAGCGTCAAGTTGCAGTCGATGCCTTCGGACTGCAGGACCTCAGCGGCCTTGATGCCTTCCCAGGTGGAGGCAAGCTTGATGAGGATGCGTTCGCGCTCGATACCGCGCTCCTTGTAGGAGGCGATGATCTGGTGCGCCTTGGCGATGGAGGCTTTGGTATCGAAAGAAAGGTCCGCATCGACTTCCGTCGAGACGCGGCCGGGAACGAGGCCGGCCAGCGCAGCGCCTACCGAAATGGCGAGACGGTCTGCCACGGCGGCAACAACGGCGTCGGACTGGCCGCCCTGCTTCTTGCCCCAGGCGACGGCTTCCTTCACAGCGTCGGCGAACGCCGGCGTGCCGAGTGCCTTCAGAACGATTGTCGGGTTGGTGGTGCAATCCACCGGCTTCAGGCGCGCAACCGCCTCGATATCGCCGGTGTCGGCAACGACTGTGGTGATGGCGCGAAGTTGTTCGAGTTTGGATGTCATATCTGATGATCCTTCATGATCTCTTGAAAACTTGCTCAGCCGTCATTTCGTTCCCGCACCGGAAGGTGCGCCCAAGGCCGAAATCGCGGTTTCGTCGGCTCCAACTATCGCAAGCGGCAGGCGCGAAAGTCAAGACATTTGCGCATCGCAATTGACATAAGTTTCACGCCTGCGATACTCGAGGTCCTGTAAAAATTGGCGGAAACCGTGGCGAAACTGAGAAGAGACACCCATACGACCTATTCCGAAGCGGCTTCGCTGAGGCTGCGGGCGGCGTGGCTTTATTACAATCAGGGCATGACGCAGAAGGATGTCGCCGAAAAGCTCGGCATCAGCCGCTCCACCGTGATCCGGCTTCTGGACGAGGCCATGAAGCGCTCGGAAGTGCAGATCTGGATCAACGAAGGGATCGAGGATTTCGTGTCGCTGGCCGGTCAGCTCGAGGCAGCCTACGGGCTGGACGAGGCTGTCATCATCCCCTCTCCGTCCGCTGACAGAGCGACCGCCGAGGGCACCGCGAAAGCGGTTGGCCTCGCGCTCGGTCAGTTCCTGTCCGAGACAGTGCCGAACGACGCCACCATCGGTGTCGGCTGGGGCCGCACCATGACAGCTTCGCTCTCCAGTTTTCGGCCGCCGCGCCGGGAGAACTGCAAGGTCGTCTCGCTACTGGGCGGCATCGTCGCCGTGCACCAGACCAACCCGCTCGATTATACCTGGCGGCTGGCAAGCGCTCTCGGCGCAGAATGTTACATGTTCCTTGCACCGCTGCTGGTGGACTCGGTCGAGACAAAACGGGCGCTGATCGAAAAATGCGGGCTTGCCACGCTTTACAACCTTGCCGAAACGCTCGATCTCGCCATCGTCTCCTGCGGCGATATCGGCCCGCACTCCACCTCCCTGTCGGAAGGCTTCATTTCGAAGGAGACACTGCGTGAGCTTGTCGAGGCCGGCTGCGTCTGTGACACCATGTTCAACTTCATCGATGCCGAAGGGCGCTCGGTCGATCACCCGATCAATCAGCACGCCATGGCGATCGACCTCGACACATTGCGCAAGGCCAAACACATTGTGCTCGCCTCCGGAGGCGCACATC
This sequence comes from Agrobacterium sp. DKPNP3, assembly GCF_052686535.1. NCBI lineage: Bacteria > Pseudomonadati > Pseudomonadota > Alphaproteobacteria > Hyphomicrobiales > Rhizobiaceae > Agrobacterium > Agrobacterium sp. DKPNP3. Next base: position 12,895 of record NZ_JBQYSN010000044.1, read on the forward strand.
GTGCCATCGCCATCCGCGCCACGATCAAGCGCATCGGATGCAATACGCTGATTACGGATGAAGCCGCAGCACGGGCTTTGATGGAGCTTGCATAGGCTCATCCGCCACGTTCGATGACAATACGGACGCGACGCTCCGTCCTAGTTTCCCGGCGGCGCGAAGGACGGGTCGTCCAGCCGCGTGAAAACCACGCCGCGTGCCTTGAGCGCCAACAGGCCCTTCACCACGCCCTCGCCCGCTTCGTGGGTGGGCTGGTTGATGTGGGAGATGATGACATCGCCATTCTTGGCCGCAGCGATATGTTTGGCCGTCGCAGCGGCACCGAGCAGCGAGCCGCCGTCGCCATTGACGGAGTAACCCGCCACCCGCATCCCAAGCCTGTTGATGGTGGTCATGGAGGACGCCGTATATTTCGCCGTCGCCCCCCGGAACCATTGCGGCTGGATGCCGGTGGCGGCGACGATCGCCTGACGGCCGCCTTCCACTTCCTGCACCACCGCAGCCTCAGAGCCGGCGGCGGCGATGCCATAGATGGACACGGGTTTATCCACCGCCGGCACATGGTTTTCGCCGTGGTTTTCGATCTCGAACAAGTCGGGATTTGCCATCAGCACCGCGAGTGCCTCGCTGTTGTGTTTCAGCCAGCGGGCGGTCACGAAGATCGTCGCGGGAATGCGCTCGCGCACCAGCGTATCGAGAATGCGATGATCGGTCTTGCCCATGCAGGCATCGAGCGTCATCGCCACCCGCACCTTGCCATCATGCTGCGGCGACATTTTCAGCGATGGCTCGACAAGGCCGTTTGCCGCAAAGGCGGTCGTGGCGGCAGAGGCGAACAGGGCAGCGAGGAGCAGGGGACGTATCATTTCTGGTTCCGCAATGTCATGCAGTGATGGTGTGTGGCAATCCGCCCGCAAAGCGCCCGAATTATGGCGCGGTTTCCAGCGCGGAGAGCGCCTCCAGCGCCTCTTCCACCCGCTGCCGCTCCGCGCTCGTGAGCGGCAGGATCGGCCGGGGCGGTTCGCTCACCGTCAGCGACAGGATATTGGCGGCTGCATAGACCACGCGGATGCTGCCGAATTCCCTGAACAGCCCCCAGAGCGGCTGGAAGGCCGCATCGATCCGTTTGACCTCTTCCGTATCGCCAGCCTGCGCCGCCCGCATCAATTGCAGCGCCGGAACCGGCAGCAGGCCGGCAATGACACTGTACCAGGCGTCACCGCCGGCGAGGGTCGCCTCGGCGCAACCCCAATCGCCGCTGTAACCGATGGCGAAATCCTCTGACAGCTTCGGCCTCAGCCGCGCAAGCTCGCCCGCATAATCGGAATCGGCGGGCAGCGGCATCTTGATGGCGCGGATATTGGGAATATAGGCGAGCCGCACCAGAAGTTCGTCGCTGAAGGTGAAGCGGGTGGTCGTCGGGTTGTTGTAGATGACAAGCGGCAGGGCCGTCGCGCCGGCCACAGCGGCGAAATGGTGATAGGCCTCTTCCTGCGTCAGCGGCGTGTAGGAGACTGGCGCAAGCAAGAGCGCATCCGCGCCGGCGGCCTGCGCATCCCTTGCCAGCGCTACGGCTTCATCGGTGCGCAACGCCCCAACGCCGGCCATCAGTGTGCGCCTGCCCTTGAGGATGGCGGCGGCCGCTTCGATGGCGCGGCGCTTCTCCTCGCGGGTGAGATACATATAGATGCCGGTGCTGCCGAGAATGCCGACGGAATCGACCGCTGCCCCATCCAGCCGCTCGATCAGGGCAGAAAAGGCCTCGACATCGACCCGCCCGGCCTCGTCAGCCGGCGTGATCGGAAAAGCCGACAACCCCTTAAATCGCGTCACCATGTTTATGTCCCTCACCTCGATCAGAAGTCAGGGTTACAGAGGCGGCCGCGCGGCGGCAACCAAAGCGCCGGTTAAAGGCTGACCTGAAATCGAAAAATTCCGCGGTCAGTCATAAAGATACAACTTCTTCCACTGTTCTTCGGGGATCTTGTCGCCCACACGGTAATCAAAGGACTGAATGGAGAGGCTGTCGCTTTTCAGCTGGCACTTGTATTTCAACCTGTACCATTCCCCGGCACTTCTGAAGGCCGCGCCCGGCGCCTTTATGGAGTTCTTGCCGACTTCGGGATCGCCATAGGTGTAGGCGATGACCTTGTCGGGTTTCATGCCCTTCTGCTCCGTCGCGATACGCTCCATCGCCTCGATATCACAGCGCTGTTCCAGCCGCTCTTCTGGGGCCAGCGCATTCAGCTGGCGCATGACGCTGGCATCGATCGCAAAAGCGGGGTTGAAGGCGTGCAAGCCAAGGAAAAAGGCAGAAAGGGCAGCGGGAAGAAGCTTTCGCATGGGGTCCTGTCAGTTTTTTCGTTTGTTCTTGTGGTGGGCGGCAGGCTGGCTGGCCTGTATCCATCATCGCTGATTTGCGGGATATTGCCAAAATGTGATCGAAAGCCGACGAAATTGTGCCAATGCCTCATTTCCCCTGTGGAGATTTTGAAACTTGATCGGCCGCACACCGCACTCTACATCTTGGTACCGCTCAAGAAATTTACAGGAAAGCGAGTTTCCCTTGCCGATTTTCAAGAACCTGCCCGCCGCCCCGACCGCCGAAAAACGGCCGGTTCAGGATACGCATCACGGCATCACCCGCACCGACGATTACGCCTGGTTCCGGGCCGATAACTGGCAGGCCATGTTCAAGGACACCTCCATTCTCGACCCGGCCATACGCGCCCATCTGGAGGCGGAAAACGCCTATATGGAAGCGGCGATGGGCGACACCAAGGCGCTTCAGGAAAAGCTGTTCGAGGAGATGAAGGGCCGCATCAAGCAGGACGATTCCTCGGTGCCCGTCAATGACGGACCCTATGCCTATGGCACCCTTTTCGTGACCGGCGGCGAACAGCCGCATTATTTTCGCACCCCGCGCGGCGGCGGCGAAAAGCATGTACTGCTGAATGGCGACAAGGAGGCCGAGGGCAAGGATTATTTCCGCCTGTCCGGCCTCGACCAGTCGTCCGATCACAGTCATGGCATCTGGGGTTACGACGACAAGGGCTCCGAATATTTCACCCTGCGCATCCGCAACCTCGAAAGCGGCGAAGACCTTGCCGATATCGTCGAAAATACCGGCGGCGGCGGCGCGTGGGCGCCCGATGGCAAGAGCTTCTTCTATACGCTGCAGGACGAGAACCACCGCCCGTCCAAGGTCTTCCACCATATTATCGGTGAGCCGCAATCGGCCGACCGGCTGGTCTATGAGGAAAAGGATCCCGGTTTCTTCATGGGCGTCGGTGCGTCCGTTCTCGACGATTTCATCTTCATCGACATTCACGACCACGAGACCAGCGAATATCGCATTCTCTCCACGAAAGACCTGACCGCCGAACCGGCTATCGTAGCGGAGCGTGAGGAAGGCATCGAATATTCGATGTGCGAAGGCGGCGACGTTTTTTTCATCCTGACCAATGACGGCGATGCCAAGGATTTCCGCATTGTGGAAGCCCCGGTCACCGCGCCGGGCAAGGAAAACTGGAAAGAGGTGGTGCCGCATGAGCCGGGCCGGCTGATCCTCTCCGTCGATGCCTATGGCCGCCATCTGATCTGGCTGGAGCGCCGTGACGGCCTGCCGCGCATCGTCATCCGTGACCGCCGCACGGGCGAGGAACATTCCATCGCCTTTGCCGAGGAAGCCTATTCGCTTGGCCTGCATGGCGCGGCGGAATATGACACCGACGTCATCCGTTTCTCCTATTCCTCAATGACGACGCCGAGCCAGCTGTTCGATTACGACATGGTGACGCGCGAACGCACGCTTTTGAAAACGCAGGAAGTGCCCTCAGGCCACAACCCTGATGATTATATCACCCGCCGCATCATGGCCCCTACCCATGACGGTGAGCTGGTGCCGGTCTCCCTGCTTTACCGCAAGGACGTGCCGCTCGACGGTTCCGCTCCCTGCCTGCTCTATGGCTATGGCGCTTACGGCATCACCATTCCCGCGTCCTTCTCCACCACGACGCTGTCTCTGGCGGACCGCGGTTTCATCTATGCCATCGCCCATATTCGCGGCGGCAAGGACAAGGGCTTCGAATGGTATGAAACCGGCAAGATGGAGCACAAGCAGAACACCTTCAAAGACTTCATTGCTGCTGCCGATCATCTCGTTCAGGAAGGCTTCACGTCTTACGAGCGCATCATCGCCGAGGGCGGTTCTGCCGGCGGCATGCTGATGGGCGCTGTCGCCAATATGGCGCCGGAGAAATTCGCCGGCATCATCGCCGCCGTTCCCTTCGTGGACGTGCTGACGACCATGCTGGACGACACGCTGCCGCTGACGCCGCCGGAATGGCCGGAATGGGGTAATCCGCTGGAATCGGCGGAAGAATATGGCTGGATCGCCGCCTATAGCCCCTATGACAATGTCGCCGCCAAGCCTTATCCGCCGATCCTGGCGCTTTCCGGCCTCACCGATCCGCGTGTCACCTATTGGGAGCCGACCAAATGGGTGGCGAAGCTGCGCGAAAAGACGACGGGTGAAGCGCCGATTCTGCTGAAAACCAACATGGCGGCCGGCCATGGCGGCAAGTCGGGGCGCTTCCAGCGCCTGGAGGAAATAGCCTTCGAATACGCCTTCGCGCTGAAGGTGGCCGGCAAGGACGCCGTGTGACCTCCACTCCGGGCGGCACGCGTTGCCGCCCGCCTCGTTTTGCATAAAAATACCCTCCGAAAAACGATTTCAGATTATTTTTTCCACAAAATTACCCATCAGTTTCTTATTTAAGTAAAACTCACATATCGGGTGAATTTTTATTTTGTTTCAATGAATAATGACGATTTTTTATTGAATAATAAAATATATCCCATGCATTATTGAATCCGGAAGATCGTTCCGTAAATCACCCGCATGGCTGCCTTGCGTCATATTGCGTTGCAATATCACTTTTCCGCCGTATTATGCACGCCGTTGACATATTCATGCGCCTTCCCGCCGCTGTTTCTGCGGCAAGTTCGCGGCTTGTTCTGCGGATAGTCTCTCGCCGGATTTTTCGGCATTTCCACGCGCCATGTCAGTTCGCCCTTGGCAATCCGGGCTTTGCAGTGCTCCCGCTTTGCCAATTGAAAACACTGCATCAGACTTGGAGGTCTCCTCATGAAGAAACTCCTGGCCTCGACCATTTTCGTAACGGGCTTTACCATCGCTGCCGGTGCAGCATCTTCCGCCAACGCCGCAGAGACCTGTGGCAACATCTCCATCGCCGAAATGAACTGGGCATCCGCCGGTGTCGCGGCTTACGTCGACAAGTTCATCATGGAGAACGGCTATGACTGCACGGTCAACGTCGTCAGTGGCGACACCACCCCCACTTTCACCTCCATGAACGAAAAGGGCCAGCCGGACATGGCGCCTGAAATGTGGGTGAACACGCTGGGCGCTCCCTATGAGGAAGCGGTGAAAAGCGGCAACCTCATTCAGGAAGTCAAAATCCTGAGCGATGGCGGCGTTGAAGGCTGGTGGATCCCGAAATATCTCGCCGACGACCATCCTGACATCAAGACCGTGGAAGACGCGCTAAAGCATCCCGACCTGTTCCCTGCCCCTGAAGACGCCAGCAAGGGCGCCGTCTTCGGCTGCCCGCCGGGCTGGGGCTGCCAGCCAACCACCGCCAACCTGTTCAAGGCCCGCAAGGCCGATGAAAAGGGCTTTGCGCTTGTTGATACCGGTTCCGCAGCCGGTCTGGATGGCTCGATTTCCAATGCCTATGAAAAGAAGCAGGGTTGGCTCGGCTATTATTGGGCTCCAACGGCCATTCTCGGCAAATACGATATGGTCAAGCTGGACGACGGCGTGGCGCTGGACCGCGAAGCCTACGACAACTGCATCGCCAAGCCCGATTGCGCTGACCCGAAGCCGAATGCCTATCCGGTGGCCGAGGTCTTCACCGTCGTGACCAAGGACTTCGCCAAAAAGGCGGGCCCTTCCATCGACTACATCCGCAAGCGGCAGTGGGACAACGACACCGTCGCCAAGGTTCTGGCGTGGATGGATGAGAACCAGGGCACCAACGAAGATGGGGCCGAGTATTTCCTCGAGAACAACGAGGACATCTGGACGAAGTGGGTTTCGCCCGAGGTAGCGGAGAAGATCAAGGCTTCGATGTGATGGATTGATGGGGGCGTTGGCGCAAGCCGCCTACCCCCCCTCTGCCCTGCCGGGTATCTCCTCCTCATGGGGGGAGATCGGCTGGGCGCACCCTCCTCACAAATCCGCGACGTGCGTGATGAGCGTATCTCTCACCGCTGGTCGATCTCCCCCCTTGTGGGGGAGATGTCCGGCAGGACAGACGGGGGCATGCCAGCCTCCGTCGCCCACCGCACCTCCCCCAAAACCCAAAGGGAAAACAACAATAATGGCCCTCTGCACCTACCTGCCGGACCTGCTCTGCAAGTTCCCGGCGATCGACAACTCCACCATGCGCGTGGCGCGCAAGACGATCGATGACGGCTTTCGCGATATCGTGCGCAATTACGGCGATGCGATCGACGTCGTCGTGCATCCGCTGCAGCTCTTCCTCAATTCCTCCGAGCGGCTGTTCATCCAGACCCCGTGGATCATCACCATGCTGGTCATTCTCGCCATCGTGCATCTGGCCGGGCGCAGCTTCAAGATCACGGCCGGAACCGCCCTTTCCCTGCTGATGATCGGCGCCGTCGGCCTCTGGCGCGATGCCATGACGACGCTCTCCATCGTCGCCATCGCCACCCTGATCGCCATCGTCATCGGCCTGCCGCTCGGCATCCTGATGGGTCGTTCGGAACGCCTGCAACGTCTCATCAATCCCGTGCTCGACGTGATGCAGACCCTGCCCAGCTTCGTTTATCTCATCCCCGTGGTGGTGATTTTCGGCATCGGCAAGGTTCCGGGCCTGATCGCAGTGGTGATCTATGCCATTCCGCCGGTCATCCGCCTCACCAGCCTCGGCATCCGCCTCGTTGATCGCGAAGTGCTTGAGGCGGCAGACGCCTTCGGCTCCTCCAACGGTCAGAAGCTGTTCAACGTACAGCTGCCGCTGGCACTGCCGACCATCATGACCGGCATCAACCAGACCATCATGATGGCGCTCGCCATGGTCGTCGTCGCTTCCATGGTCGGCGTCGGCGGTCTCGGCAAGAATGTGCTGCAGGCCATCAACAACCAGTTCTTCACGGTGGGCTTCCTGAACGGTTTCGCTCTGGTCGCCATCGCCATCATGTTCGACCGGGCGAGCCAGGCTTTCGGCAAGCGCCTGCAGAAATACCGCGAGGTCTCCCATGGCTAAAAGCATCGAAATCAGGAATCTTTACAAGATCTTCGGCAAGCATCCCGAGAAATATCTCGAAGCGGTGCGTAAAGGCATGGACAAGGTGGAGCTGAACGACAGGCACAATCACGTGCTTGGCCTCAACAACATCAACATCACCATGCCGGGCGGCAAGATCACCGTCGTCATGGGGCTGTCAGGCTCCGGCAAATCGACGCTGATCCGCCACATCAACCGGCTGATCGACCCGACAGCCGGCGAGGTTCTCTATGACGGCGAGGATATCTGCGGTATGAGCACCTCGGCGCTCAGGCAATTCCGCCGCCACAAAACGGCGATGGTGTTCCAGAAATTCGGCCTTCTGCCGCATCGCACCGTGCTTGAAAACAGCGTCTACGGCCTCGATATCCAGGGCGTGCCGCGCAGCAAGAGCGAGGAAAAGGGCCGCTACTGGCTGGAGCGTGTCGGCCTTGCCGGTTACGAGGACTATTATCCGAACCAGCTTTCCGGCGGCATGCAGCAGCGTGTGGGCCTTGCGCGGGCGCTTGCCAACGATGCCGATATCCTGCTGATGGACGAGGCCTATTCGGCTCTCGACCCGCTGATCCGCGTGGATATGCAGACGATGCTGCTCGATCTGCAACAGGAGTTGAAGAAGACCGTCGTGTTCATCACCCATGATCTGGATGAAGCCCTCAGGCTCGGCGACCACATTGCCATCCTGAAAGACGGCGAAGTGGTGCAGCAGGGCGACGGCCAGAGCATCATCCTTTCACCGGCCGATGGTTACGTCACCGACTTCGTGCGCGACGTCAATCGCGGCCGCGTGCTGCAGGCAAACACGGTCATGGAGCCGCTGGAGAGCAAGCCAGAGGGCATGCCGGTCCCCGAGACCGCGACGCTCGAAACCATCGCCCGCGATCTCTCTGAAGCCAACGAGACGCAGGCCCATGTGGTGGACGAGGACGGCAAACCGGTCGGCAGCATCGGGCTCGACACGCTGGTGGCCGCCATGGTGACGCCGGCGCCGCAGGAGGTGGAGGTGAAGGCGGAAGCGGCGGAGGAACCGGAGAAGCTCAAGGAAACGGTTGTGCCGATGGAGAAGGAAACCGCATAATCCGACGCCAGACGGATTGGCGCGTCCGCGAGATTTCCTCTTTCCGTCATACCGGCCTTGAGCCCGTATCCAGCCAGGCCAAGTCCTTGAACTGAAAGGGCTCTCTTGCCGCGCAGGGGCGCGCCGGCTGGATTCCGGTTCAAGGCCGGAATGACGGGAGCGAGGCGTTTATGGCGCCAGAAATTTAAACCGGGCTGCAATGCCGCGAGGGACAAAGCTGGCAACCTCCTCCTTGCCCGTCTTCATTAGGCAAAAACGAAGCGCCACTTCGCCGCCTGTCAACCCTTCCCTGTCGCTGCAGCGCAGCAGACGCAAGGCTCACGCAAGTCCGCGCCGTTAACTATTCGTTAACTTTTGAACGCGGAATCACTGACATGCAGATCGAAAGCAGTATTGGCGGATACAACTACAAAGGTCGCATTCGTGACATCGAAAAAGCCGGCGGCGCGCAGAATGCGCCGGAGGAGCAGGCCGTAAATCGCGGTCCTGGCAACCCTACGGTTTCCAGCACCATTCTCTCGCAGTCGCTGGCCAATGTGCTCTGGGCGGTCGGCAGCGGCAATGCGCCCGCCCTCCAGGAAACGGCCACCGCTTCCCCGGAAGACAAGGCGAAAGCGCAGGTCGAATGGGTGCGTAGCGCTTACTCGGAATATACCGAATAAGCGAGTCTGATCAGGCCCTTGCCGGGCTCACTTCCACCGTCACATGCGACAGTTCATGTATGGCGGCAAGTTTCTGCTTATAAAACGCCGGCACTTTCGGCGCCTGCGAATGGATCGCCACGATGGCGGCGTGATGCCCCGGCCCCACCTGCCAGACATGCAGGTCCGTGATGCGATCTTCTTCCGTTTCCACAGTTTCACGGATTTCCTGCGGCAGATCCTCGGCATCCGGCAGCGCGTCGAGCAGCGTCGTCGCCGTCGAGCGGATCAGGCCCCAGGACCAGCGGGCAATCACCAGGCCGCCAACGATACCCATCAAAGGATCGAGGAACGACCAGCCGTTCCACTTGCCAAGAAGCAGCGCGACGATGGCGAGGACCGAGGTCAGCGCGTCCGCCAGCACATGCAGATAGGCGGCGCGCAGATTGTTGTCCCGACCGCCCTTTGCGCCGTGGCCGGCATGGTGACCGGCATGGGAACCGTGATCGTGATGGGCGTGGCTGCCGTGCCCGTGATGGGCATGCGAGCCGTGTGAATGGCCGTGACCATGGCCATGATCGTGGTGGTGATCATCCTTCAAAAGCACGGCGCTCAAAAGATTGACGGCAAGGCCGATGGCGGCGACGAGAATGGCCTGGTTGAAATCGATCTCGATCGGATTGACGAGGCGCATCCCGCTCTCCACCGCAATCAGCAACGCCACGACCGCCAGTACGATGGCGCTGGCAAAGCCGGCGAGATCGCCGAACTTGCCGGTGCCGAAGGTGAAGCGCGGGTTACGCGCTTCGCGCCGGGCATAAAGATAAGCGAGCGCCGAAATCAGCATCGCGCCGGCATGGGTCGACATGTGCCAGCCATCGGCCGTCAGCGCCATGGAACCGTACCAGTGGCCGGCGACGATTTCGGCCACCATCATGACGGTAGTGAGCGCGATGACCATCCACACACGCTTTTCATTGCGCTCGTGGTTCTGGCCGAGGAAAACGTGGTCGTGGCCAGTTGCCGCACGGTGTTCGGATGTCGTCGTCGTCATGTCGCTTTATCCCGCATCTATGATGTCGATTAAATGTTCGGTTCGATTTGCTGTCGGCCGCTTTACCGGATGTAGGTCTTCAGCACCTGAGCCAGCTCTTCTGCCGCCCGGGCCCGTTCGTCTTCGGTCTCGGCATGCACCACATGCTCATGCAGGTGCTCCTGCATCACCTCCCCCGTCAGACCGGAGAGCGCGCCGCGCACCGAAGCGAGCAATTGCAGCACCTCGCCACAGGGCTTGGCGTCATCAAGCGCACGCTCCACCGCTTCCATCTGCCCCTTCAGGCGGCGGATGCGGGCAAGCAGCTTGTCCTTGTTGCGGATGGTATGGGACATGGTGACCTCATATACTATAGGGGGGTATAGTATACCGACGCAATTTTTTGCACAAGACGCGCAGGACGCAATCTCCGCGAATGTTTCGACGCTTAAAAATGCCCCATCAGAACTAGGGGACTCACAGTCATGACGACTATCGCAGCAACCAGCAGCATCAATTTCGCCTCTCCCGTCCGCGGCATCGCGCCTGCGCACAACCGGGAGCGCCAGTCCACCACCGAGGCTTTGCAGGAGCTGACGCGGGCGGCCCATCGCGCCATTTCGGTGGCAGGCAATGTCGCCACCGCCGTCGCTCCGCTGGCCGGCGCCTCCGCGAGCCTCGCTGCCGCTCTCTGGAACATGGACAGCGGCGCTGCCGCCGCAACTGGCGCCAATGCTGATGTGACCGCTTCCGCCCAGCCGGATATGGCAGGCCTCGAATCGCAGATCCTGAAGGCGCTCGCCCATGCTCTCGGCGTCGAAGGAGCCGCTTGAGGCCATTGAACCGGCGGCGAAAAAGCCATATCTCTAGAGACTGGAGATTTGGAGAAGATCATGCTGTCCATCGGTGAACTGTCGAAACGTACCGGCGTCAAGGTTCCGACGATCCGCTATTACGAGCAGATGGGCCTCATCCGCGAGGCGGATCGCTCGGAGGGCAACCAGCGCCGCTACGAGAAATCCGACCTCGAGAGGTTGACCTTCATCCGCCACGCGCGCGATCTCGGCCTTAACATCGATGCCATTCGAGAACTCATCGCGCTCAGCCAGCACCGGCAGATGCCCTGCGACGGCGCTGATCGCATCGCCGCCGAACATCTTGCGGATGTGCGCGAGAAGATCGCCAGCCTGAAGAAGCTGGAACACGAACTGGAACGCATCGTCTCCCATTGCCACGGCCATTCGATCGAGGATTGCTACGTCATCCGGGCGCTGTCCAACCACGACATGTGCGAGGGCGAGCACTGAGTGAAAAACCGGGCTTGACAGTTTACGGATTCGGGCGCATTTGATGTCTCATGATCAACGAACGCGCACCCATCTCCTGCTCGTATTTTTGGGCCTTCCTTTAAGGGCGGCTCGACAGATCACATTGTCAACAAGCCGCCGTCAGGCGGCTTTGTTGTTTTTCAAGCGTCCTGACGGCACAGATAAGACCAAAGGACCGAGAAATGACCGAAGATAGCTCCCTGACACTGGAAAGACCGCCCGTCGTCATCATTCGCGGCGCGCGCAAGACCGATCTGCCCGAGCTCAACGAGATGATCACGCTGCTTGCCTCCTACCACGGCGATGCGGCGGCGATCACGCCGGCGAAACTGGAACGCGACCTGTTCGGCCCGCTGCCATGGGTGCACGGGCTGGTGGCCGAGGCGGACGGTGCGCTGATCGGTTACGCGCTGCTTCTGCCGCTCTACCGGGCGCAAGAAGGCCGGCGCGGGCTGGAGCTGCATCACCTCTTCGTCCGTGATGGCCATCGCGGCCATGGCACCGGCCAGCATCTGGTGTCCCGCGCGCGGGATATCGCCAAGCGGCTCGGCTGCGACTATCTTTCCGTCAGCGCCACAACAGGCAATGTGGCGGCGCATCGTTTCTACGAAAACATGGATTTCGCGCCGCGTCCGGTCACCGGCATGCGCTACATGCAGTCCATCGCCTGATTGACCTACGGAGACGGCCATGACACGGATCGCCATTGCGTTGGCTGAGGATTTTGCGGACTGGGAGCCGGCGCTGCTGGCGGCGGCGGCGCGCAGCTATCTCGGCGTCGAGATTGTTTATGCCACGCCCGATGGCCGGCCGATAACGTCCATGGGCGGGCTGAAGGTAACGCCGGATACATCCTATGACGCACTCGATCCCGTCGACATCCATGCGCTCGTCATCCCCGGCGGTCTCAGCTGGGAAAAGGGCACGGCTGCCGATCTTGGCGGGCTGGTATACCGGTTTCGCGACAGGCACCGGCTGGTCGCCGGCATCTGCGCGGCGGCAAGTGCGCTCGGCGGCACGGGCGTTCTTGATGATGTCGCCCATACCGGCAATGCGCTGGCATCGCACAAGGCCTATCCGGCCTATCGCGGTGAGGCTCATTATCGCGATCAACCGAAAGCGGTCAGTGACGGCGGCATTATCACGGCAGCCGGCAGCGCGCCGGTCAGTTTCGCCGTGGAAATTCTGAAAAGCCTCGGACTCTTTGGTCCGGAAGCCGAGGCGGAACTTCAGGTTTTTGCGGCGGAGCATGGGTGAGGCGCAGAGCGTTCTTCTGCCCTCCCTCCGTCATACCGGCCCTGAGCCGGTATCCAACCAGCCCAAGTCCTTGGGCTGAAAAGACTTCCCCCGCCGCGCAGACGCGCGTCGGCTGGATGCCGGATCAAGTCCGGCATGACGGTCGAGAAGAGGATGTCTCTCGCAAATCATCCTGCGCTATTCTCGATCAAGCACCCGGCACACGCGCGCCGCAAACTCCGGTCCCTCGCCTGAAATCGCGCGGCGGATATCGCGGCTGTTCAAATGCAGGCTGCGGCCGGAGGGCAAGTTTGAGCGTTTGATCTTGAAGATTGCCGCAGCGGCAAAAGCAGCTTCGTGGTCTTGAAAATAGGCAAGCGCCGCATGACGATCGGGGCTCGGCCCCAGCACCGCCTTGAAGGCGAGACGGTGCACGGCGCATAGCGCGCCGTGACCGGGAACGGCAAAACGCAGCGCATCGAGTTCCTCACTCCATTCCGCTGCGTCCTGCATGGTTTCAAGCCTGCTGGAAGCGCTTCAGGAACAACGCGCTCAACGTGCCGATGAGCGCCCAGAAGACGAAGCTGGTGACGGTGGCGGCGACGATGAACTGACGCTCGAGCGGCAGCGGCGCCAGCGCATGCTCGCCTTCCGGCGGCAGCGGCGCACCCACCACATGCGGCGCGACGATGATCACCAGCGCCAGAACAATCGCCCAGGGCTCGCGACGGAATGCGATCAGCGCAATGCCGCCCGCAGTTGCGGCAACGGTTGCAAGCCACCAGATCTGCCGTGATTCAAGGGCTGCGGCCGGGCTGCCCGGCAATTCCGGTGGCAGGCCGATCATAGGAGCAAGCATGACGGCGGCAAAGCCGGCAACGCCCCAGAGAAGGCCTTCGCGCCAGCCGGCATTGGTACCACGCAGCGACATGAGGCCAGTCAGCACCAGCGCGTAACCGATGGCGGTCAGCACATTGGCCGCGACGGTGTAGGCGGTGCGCTCGAAACCATCGGCTGGAGCCCATGCCTCGTCATTGTGCTCATGGGCAGGAGCCGCAGCGACCGGTGCAGGCGCATCATGGCTGTGCGGCGCTTCACCAGCGCTTTCAAAGGTTTCCGCCTGAAGGATGAGCGGCGTCGTGCCGACAGCCTGCATGGCGGAGACAGCGAAGCCGCCGACAATGCCGACGAGAATGGCGGTAAAGACGATGTTACGGAAGAAAGACATGCCGCTCCCCCCTCAGTGGCAGGGGAAGGCGTTGGCATGGCGCGTGTCATGCGCGGCATTGTGGACGGCTTCCACATGGGAAAAACCGACAAAACCGACTACGAACAGACCAAGCACGATCGCGGTGAGCGATTGCGCGAAGCTCGCTGTTTTTGCAGACGCGGCGGCATTGGCCGTATTCTGATTGATGGACATGGTGACCCCTCTCCGGCGCGACCCCGCGCCTTTGGACGCGGCCGGTCGGCAGAAGCCGCAAGACCGCATGCGATATACTTCACCACGGGGATACGAGACTGACACAGGGCGGCATTGATCCCGCCACCCTGAAATTCCGCTCTTCCGGACACCCCGCCGGCATGGACATTTCCGTGATGGCAGGTCTCCTGGCTTACGGGTCAAAACCTGAAACGCCTTCCCGGCATCGCTCTCGCCCTGAATGGGGCGAGATGGCTTGCCAGTGGCATTTCGTTTCAGGCTCTCCGCTCACAGTTGCGGGGGCAGCCACGAATGAGGATGTCTCCCTATCGTGTTCCCTTTTCACCTTCCGGAACGCCCGGAAGGAACCATCACAGGATTGTTATCCGATGGGCGAGAGCGGGAGTCAATGGTGGGCCTGATTTCGAACTGCACGCCGTCGCCTCCGCCTCCGTCACCCCGGACTAGATCAGGGGTCCAGCGCGATCAAGTCCTTGATCGTAAGAGACTCTTCTCACGGCGCAGACGCGTCGTGGCTGGATGCCGGATCTGGTCCGGCATGACGGCTGAGGATTACCGCGCCGGGATCGCCTTCAGATAGGCGGCAATCGCATCGCGATCTTCGGCGGTCAGATGCGCCATGTTCTGCTGCACCTTGACCATGGAGCCGCCGACACTGTCAAATTCAGGGGTAAAGCCGGTTTCGAGATAGCCGGCAATATCGGCCTTTGTCCAGCTGCCGATGCTCTGCGAACCGGGGGTAATGTCTGGAATGCGGCCCTCGCCTTCGGGATTGGGGCCGCCCGCCAGCCATTTGTCCGCCAGGAAGCCGCCAAGCGCATTGCGTGGCGTGTGGCATTCGCCGCAATGGCCGGGTCCTTCCACCAGATATTGGCCACGCAGCAGCTCGGCATTGGCGTTGGCAAGCTCGACGCGCGGCGGGGCGGCGGGGTCGAAATAAAGGAACTTCCAGCCGCCCAGCACCATGCGCATGTTGAAGGGGAACGGCAACTCGTGATCCGGCGCATCGTTCTGGCTGGCCGGCAGGGTTTTCAGGTATCCGAAGAGATCGTTGATGTCCTTCTGCGTCATGCGAGCATAGGACGCGTAGGGGAAGGACGGATAGAGATGCTCGCCATTCTTGCCGACGCCGCGCGTCATGGCATCGCCGAACTCCGCCAGCGTCCAGGCGCCGATGCCGTGCTGCGGATCGGAGGAGATATTTGGAACATGGAAGGTTCCGAAGGGACTTGGCAGCGCTTGTCCGCCCGAAAGCGTCAGTTGCGCCTCTCCCTTCGCATCGGATGCGGCGTGACAGCTGGCGCAGCCGCCGGCCCAGAACAGCGTTTCGCCGTTGGCGAGATCGGGGTCGCCCAGGCTGACCCAATGGCTTGGCGCCTGCCGTTCAGGCGCTGTAACCCAGGTAAATATGCCGTAGCCCGCAATCGCCGCAATCACGGCACCACCGACGAGTTTCGTCCAGATGGAGGACATGCCCCTCTCCCCAATCTCACCTGACCTGGCCAGGTGCCTTGCCTGCCGGAAAACGCCGCCTGTGAGCGGCGTTTCCAGATACGTCGCTTATTTCTTCAGACGGTAGGTCTGGTGGCAGGTGCCGCAATCGGCGCCGAGCGTCTTCATGGCCGTGGCAACGCCGGCCTGGTCGGTGGGCATATTGGCGAGAACCGCATCGGCGTCCGTCCCGAGCTTAACGGCCTTGGCCTTGAAATCATCGAAATTTTCCCAGATGGCCGGCGCTGCCGCGCTGCCGGTCTCGGTGCCAGCGGGAAACTGGTCAGGGAAAGCCTTCGCATTGGTGCTGATGGTTGTCACGGCAGTCTTGACGGTGTCCGCATCAAAGGGCTTCTCGCCCTTGGAGATCGCGGCAAGCGAACCCATGGCGCCACCGATCTGCTTCATCATGCCTTCGCGCTTTTCGACTTCGCCGGCAGCGTAGACCGCTCCGGCGCAAAGACAGCCGAACAGCATGGCCGCCGTGATGGTTTTCAGTTTCATACACTCTCTCCTTGATGCCGGCGAACGCCGGGCTTTGAACGCAACGCCGGGAGGATGCCCTGTCCCCATGGCGAAAAGAAGTCACATTGCGGTGAATTCTTCCAAGAAAACAGAAGTCTAGGCAGGATGACGACGCACATCACGCCGGCTCTATGGCCGGACGCTGACAGCAGGCTGAATGGGAATAACCGCCTGGAAGCAGGCGGCGCGGCCGATAAATGTCACTGAAGCCGGCGACGGAAGCAGCCGATGCCCCGATCAGAGCGCCAAAACGCGGTCTTCCTCACGGCCAAATCCCCGAATCGCGATCCGGTCGGCAAACACATCGGCGATGGCAAAGGTATTGCGGTCGGGTGTATCGACCATGCCCTTGAAATTGACGAAATGGGTCTTGCCGAGCACGCCGTAATTGCCCTCGTGATTATGGCCGTTGAACCATGCGACGGCAGACGGGTGCGCACCGAGAATCTCGAGAATGCGTTGCGCATCCCACATATTGTGGGCGTTTTCCGGAAAAACCGGGTAGTGGCAGAAAACGACGACTTTTTCGCCTGTAGCATCCGCCTTTTGCAGAACCGACCGAAGCCAATCGAACTGCGCGTCACCCAGCGATGCATTCCAGTCCTGCGCATTGATTGCGCCTGCGTCCCTGAGGCGCTTCAGCCGTTCTTCGGCAAGCACACGGCGTACATCACCTGGCGGGGGCGCAAAAAGGCTGACCTCATTACCATCGAGAACCACGAAGCGGACATTGCCAATGGCGAAATCATGCCAGGGGGCAGACATGCCAAGGCGGGCATGGATAGCGCCGAGATGCTCGGGCGCGACCGAAAAATCGTGGTTGCCGGGTAGCATCACCGACGGGTGCCGAAGCCTGTCATAGACGCTGAGAATGACATCAAAACTCGCAAAGTCGCGATCGATGATATCGCCGAGCGTCACCACGAAGGCGAGGTCCTCGGCGTTGAAGACATCGATGGCGGCAGCAAGTTTTGCAGGGCTTTCGCGATAATAGCGGCCCATGTCGGGACGCGGATCGACATCGGCATATTGGGGATCGGCGACAATGCCGAAGGAGAAGAGAGGCGTGCTTTTTTCAGTCATGATGCGCCGCGATAAACCCGGCGGATGACAGGCTTGTGACAGTGCACGGTCGGCCAGAAAGCAGAACACCCGGCGCGATGGCCGGGTGCTCAGGAATTCGGTTGTTGAAGCCTTACTTGGCAGCGGCTTCGTAACGCTCCAGGACGTAGTCCCAGTTGATGAGGTTATCGACGAATGCTTCGAGGTACTTCGGACGCAGGTTGCGGTAGTCGATGTAGTAGGAGTGTTCCCAGACGTCGACGCCGAGGATCGGCTCTGCACCGTGCACCAGCGGGTTTTCGCCGTTCGGGGTCTTGGAGATTTCGAGCTTGCCGTTCTTGACGGAGAGCCATGCCCAGCCGGAGCCGAACTGCGTGGTGCCGGCAGCGATGAAATCCGCCTTGAATTTGTCGTAACCGCCGAGATCGGATGCGATCGCCTGCTCGAGCTTGCCCGGAAGCTTGTTGCCGCCGCCGTCCTTCTTCATCCACTTCCAGAAATGGACGTGGTTGTAGTGCTGCGCGGCGTTGTTGAAGAGACCGGCATTGGTGCCAAAGGACTTCTTCACGACTTCTTCGAGCGACAGGTCGGAAAGACCGGCCTCGGCAGCCAGCTTGTTACCGTTGTCGACATAAGCCTTGTGGTGCTTGTCGTGGTGGAACTCGAGCGTCTCGCGCGACATGTAAGGTGCAAGCGCGTCGTAGTCGTAGGGGAGTTCGGGAAGTTCGAAGGCCATGGTTTTTACTCCTTTTTGCAGCGGGTTACCGCTCCTAGAAACCGTGTGAGCGGACCATAGGAGCGAAGCTCTGTTTGGGCAACCGGTGAATTATCAAAATGTTCCGCCAAAGGAGAAAATTCATCTCGCCACTGGCGCCACCACATTTGTTTCACAACCGCAGCGTACCGTTTTACACCCTATCGGTTCTGTTTTGCCGACAATGCAGGAAGGAAATTCCATGACCCGCCGTTTGATCCGCCCCCTTATCCTCGTCGCCGCGCTCTGCGCAATCGCACTTCCGGCCGCCGCCTCGTCTGACGATGCATGGAAAGAATTCGCAGCGCAGGTCCAGACGGCCTGCCTCGCTGGCGCCAAGGATATGATCGAGGATGCGAAGGCGGTGGTCGATCCCTTTGGCAGCGAAAACTACGGCCTCGCCATTCTCACCGGCAAGGCGAAGGGAGCGGATGCGACCGTCAGCCATATTTGCGTCTATGACAAGAAAACCAAGGCCGTGGAACTGGGCAGCGAACTTGCGGGCGATACGCTGAAGGTGGAGATTCCTGGCTCCACGAAACCCTGATTGCTTAGAAGCGCGGCGTCGTATCGCCTTCGCCCAGCGCACGTTGCATCAGCACTGTGTCCAGCCATTGGCCATGTTTCCAGCCAATGGATTTGAACGTGCCGACGAGTTCGAAACCGGCGGCGCGATGCACGCCGACCGATGCCGCATTGGCGCTGTCGCCGATGACGGCGATCATCTGCCGGAAGCCACGCGCGGTTGCCTCGCTGATCAGGGCGTCCAATAGCTTTCGGCCAATACCCATGCCTTTCATCGAGGGGTCGATATAGACCGAGTCCTCGACTGTTGCGCCATAGGCCGGGCGGGCGCGGTAAGCGCCGGCATAGGCGTATCCAGCCACTTTGCCTTCCGCCTCGGCGATGAGATAGGGAAAATTGCCGTCGACCAGAAGACGGCGGCGCTCCGCCATTGTTTCCGCCGTTGGCGGATCGATCTCGAAACTGGCGCGGCCATGCAAGACTGCATCCCGGTAGATTTCAGTGATGGCTGGGATATCCGCCTCTTCACAGGGGCGGATCAGAAGGCTGGAAGTGGTGGGAGGGGTCATTCTCTTGTCCTGCGGATCATTTACGCCGGCATTGTGCATTGCGGCGCGGTCAAAATAAAGATTATCTGACTTATACAAACGATAAGGTTTTCTTTGATGATGGACCTCGATCTGCGGCAGCTGCGCAGTTTCATGGATGTGGCCGATCTCGGCAGCTTTTCCGCCGCCGCCGACAAGGCCGGGCTGACGCAGCCGGCCGTGAGCCTGCACATCAGGCTGCTTGAGAAACAGCTGGGCGTGCGGTTGATCGAGAGGGTCGGCAGACGCGCCCAGCCGACGGCTGCGGGCCGCGACTTCCTCATCCATGCAAGGCGGATTGCAGAGGAAGTGGCGCATGCCATCGACACCGTCGCGCCGCACCGGAGCGGCATCACCGGGCGCCTGCGCATCGGCACGGGCGCCACCGCCTGCATTTATCTGCTGCCGCCGGTGCTGGGCGATATCCGGCGTGCCATGCCGGGTATCGAGATCGTGGTGCAGACTGGCAATACCCACGATATCCTGCGGCTCCTGGAGGCCAATATGATCGACGCCGCCGTGGTGGCCCTGCCCGCGAGCGGTCGCAGCCTCGATATCAGCGAGATTCGTCTCGATGAGATGGTCGCGGTTTTCCCGCAAGGCTCCGTCTCTGATGCAACGGCGCTCAACGCCGAGACGCTTTCGGCGCGGCCGCTGCTGCTTTACGAGGGCGGCAATACGCGCCGGCTGGTGGATCAATGGTTTTCGGCAAGCGGCCGCACCGTGCAGCCCGCCATGGAACTGGGCAGCGTCGAAGCGATCAAAAAGCTCGCAGGTGCGGGCCTTGGCCTTGCCATCGTGCCGCGCATGGCGATGGAGCATGAAGAGGCGGCATCCGGGCTCGAATGGCGCTCGCTCGAACCGCCGCTTGAACGGCGGATCGCGCTGGCGATGCGCCGCGACAAACATATGACCGCGCCGCTGCGGGCGCTTGCCGCTGCGCTGCCGGATGTGCGGAAAGGATGAGGCCCGTCCCGGCTGCGAGGGCAGGCCTCGACTTGTTGACGAGAAGGCCCCGTACTCTCTCCTGCGTCATGCCGGACTTGATCCGGCATCCAGCCACGGCGCGTCTGCGCCGTGAGACGAGTCTTTACGCGATCAGGGACTTGATCGCGCTGGACCCCGGATCCAGTCCGGGGGTGACGGAGCCCATAACCAAGCCTCCACCCGCACATTCAGTCCCACGAGGTTCGTTCTCAAAACTCCGTCCAGTCATCACCCTTCACGGCCAGCGCCGCGTTACCGCGCGAAGCGGAAACCGGGCGGGCCTTCGCAGCCGGGGAGGTTTGGGTGGCAGGCGCCTGCGCTGGCTTTGCTGCGCGCTGCATCTGCCGCGCCGTCTCCCGCAACACAGAGGCCTGCTGGCCGAGCTGGAACTGCGCCAAGAGTGCCTGGAGATTGGCGCACTCCTGCGCGAGGCCCGCACCGGCGGCGTTCATTTCCTCCACCATGGCGGCATTCTGTTGCGTGGCCTGATCCATATGGTTGACGGCGGTGTTGACCTCGGAAAGGCCCGCGGATTGTTCCTGCGCTGCGGTCGCGATGGCATCCATATGGCTGTTGACGGACAGCACGAGCTGCTCGATTTCGGAGAGCCCGACGCCGGTATCGGCGACCAGCTTCACCCCCTCGCCCACCGCAACAGCCGATGTATGGATGAGCTGTTTGATTTCCTTTGCCGCATTGGCGGATCGCTGGGCCAATTCGCGCACCTCCTGTGCAACGACCGCAAAGCCCTTGCCTGCATCGCCCGCCCGTGCCGCCTCCACCCCGGCATTCAGCGCCAGAAGGTTGGTCTGGAACGCAATTTCATCGATAACCCCGATGATCTGGCCGATCTGGCTCGAGGAATGCTCGATCCGTTCCATGGCCGCGACCGCGTCACGCACCACCTTGCCGGACAGATCGGCTCTTGCACGGGCATCTCGCACGGTTTCGCGCGCCTCGTTGGCGCGTTTGGAGGTTGCGGAGACATTGGCGGTGATCTGTTCCAGCGCCGCGGCGGTTTCTTCGAGCGACGCAGCCTGCTGCTCGGTGCGACGGGAAAGATCGTCGGAAGCGGACGAGACCTCGTGTGCGCCGCCGTTTACCGTCTGGACGGAGTGGCCGACGCTCGTGAGCGCATCCCGCAGCTGAACCACGGAGCTATTGAAATCATGCCGCAGCGCCTCGAATTGCGGGGCAAGAGGCGTTGTGATTTCCGCCAGCATGTCGCCGGACGCCAGGCGGCGCAGGCCTTCTGCCAGCAAGCGGGTCGCCTGGTTGAGGCGCTCTTCGGCCTCGGCCTCTGCCCGTTGCTGCAACGCGACGCGGTCGCGGTCGCTCTGTTCCCGGTTGGCATCGGCCTGCATTTCCAGTTCGCGTTTACGCAGCGCGGCCTCGCGGAAGATTTCCACGGCACGCGCCATTTCGCCGATTTCGTCACCGCGACCTGCCCCCGACACGTCGATGGAGAGATTGCCGCTGGCAAGGCCCATCATCGTTTCACTCAGGCGAGAAATCGGACGGGTGACCCGCTTGGAGATCACGATCAGGCCGCCGATGCAGGCCAGAAATGTCGCCAAGAAGACCGCGAGATAAACGAGTGCATTCGTAAAGGCTTCGGCCTTTCTTGACTGGGCATTCGCATCCAGAAGAGCAATGGCGTCGGACGCGACTTTCGCGACGACGTCGATATTCTCGGTGACGGTGGTGCGCCAGGTGTCGACGGTGAAGGCCGGCGTGCGTCCGTTTGAGAGATCGTCGACAAAGCGGGCCCGGCGAGCGGCGAAATCGCCCTTGAAATAGGCATTTTCGGCAGCCGCATAAGCGGTCTTGAGCGATGCCGGGGTCGATTCATGGGCGATGAGGTCGCCGGTGACTTTCCAGGCAAACAGCGCCGTGGCATCCAGGTTGCCGAGCTGCTGGATTTCCTGTGACGTGAGGGATCGTTGATCCGCAACGACAGTGTTCAGCATCACGGTGGCGCTGCCTGCAACCGCGCGGGCTGCCCAGGCATTGGCCCGCAGCTGGATAATGCCGGTCAGCGTCTCGTCGAGAGACCGGATATGCCCTTCGAGGTCCGTCGATTCCTGCTCTATCGCGGTGAGCAATTCCGTGCCGAGCGCGAGGACTGTCTTGTCAATGCCCTTCTCGCGACGATCGAGCGGCAGGGTCAGATTGGAATCGATCCTGGTCCGCAGATCGACAAACCGCTGATAGGCGGTTTTGACGCGCGCGACGCCTTCCTGCAACGCCGCATGATCGAGCGAAGCGGATTGCTCCAGAAAAGCATTGACCGCAACATCCACACGCTGTCGGGCGGCGCGGGCCGTCGTGATGCTGCCGGTCGCCCGCGAGAGATCAACCGCCAGCGCCGAGGCGCTGTGACCACGCTCGGCGCGAAACGCCAGCAAGGCGTCGAATAGTTGCTTGTCGAGCGATGCGAGCTCTGCGACTTCGGAATAGTCGTGAAACTTCTTGAACGAAGTCCACATTCCGTTTCCAACGAGCCCCGCCAGCGAAAGACTGATGACGAGAAATAAACCAATAAGAATATTACGTATGGTGAAAAACATGGACGGCTCCCATAGCCTTAAAATCAATGGGTAGACCTTGAAGCCGCTTTTATAAAATTGAATTAATACCCCCTGCTTTGTGGGGGTATTTTTCGCAGGTGCGAACAAAAACGCCGCGGACAGATAGCAACGGCGTTTGGTGTCTTAAGCAGCGCCCTATCAGGCGTCTGAGCCCCGACGTGCCCAGTCCATATAGAGATCGAGCGCCTTGCGGGCGACGGGTCCCGCCTGCAACTCGCGATCGTCGAGCTTCACGACGGGGGACACCTTGGAATAATTGCCCGAGCAGAAAATCTCGTCCGCCTCACGAAAATCCTCAACCGAAAGCGTTGCTTCGCGAACCTCGAACCCGGCCTGGCGCAGAAGGCCCATCACACGCGAGCGGGTGATGCCCGCAAGGAAGGTGCGGTTCGGCACGGGGGTGAATACGATCCCGTCCTTGACCATGAAGACATTGGCCGAAGCGGATTCGGCGACGTTGCCGTTCATGTCGCGCATCAGCGCATTGTCGAACCCGCGCGAGCGCGCTTCGATGATGGCGCGCCCGCTGTTCGGGTAGAGGCTTCCGGCCTTGGCGTCCGTCATTGCCGTTTCGGGCGACGGACGGCGCAACGGCGACACGGTCAGCGTCAGCGGCTGGCCGGCATCCATCGGCGCCTCGAACAGGCAGAGCGCAAACCGGGTGGAGTTGGCATCCGGCGCCACGACGCTGCCCGGCATGCCATGTTCGGCCCAGTACATCGGCTTGATGTAGATCGCCATCTTGCCATCGAATTTCTTGACGCCCTCGAGCGCCAGCGCCTCGATCTCCTCGGCCGTCATGGTCGGCTTCATGCCCATGTTGGTGGCGGAGCGATTGACGCGCTGGCAGTGCAGATCAAGATCGGGTGCGACGCCATCGAACCAGCGTGCGCCGTCGAATACCGTGGAGGCCAGCCACATGGCATGCGAAGTCGGCCCGATGAGCGGCGGATTGCCGGGCAGCCATTGACCGTCAACATAGGTCCAGGTGGTTGATCGGGGTGCAGTATCGACGCTCATTGCGGTCTCCTGTGTCAGGCGGTTCCGGCTTGCGAAAACGCTCGGTCATTTTAGGTCTGGTGCATATCGGCGGGCAAACGCTGCGCGCGCTCGGCCCCGACACGGGCTTTAAAATCGGCCGGAGTGAATGCCTCCGACCCTGGTAGGTCAAGGTTTAATTGCCGGGATTTTTGATTTTGATGGAAAATAACAAATCAATGAACCTGTGCGCATGTTTTATAAGGTGAAACAAAAGGTTGATGAATGAATTCATCACAATAATTCATCGATCCGATGATGGCGGGGCCATGGCGCCCGTGTCATGCTGCGGATCCGACGGCAATCGGCAGGAGTAAATCATGGTATGGTCCGCGCAACAATATCTCAAATTCGAAAACGAGCGGACGCGACCCGCGCGCGATCTCCTCGCCCAGGTGCCGCTGGAGCGGGTGTTGAACGGTTATGATCTCGGCTGCGGCCCCGGCAATTCCACCGAGCTTCTGACAGAGCGTTACGGCGTCAATGTCATCACCGGCATCGATAGCGATGACGACATGCTGGCAAAGGCGGTTGACCGGCTGCCGACCACCCGTTTCGGCAAGGCCGATCTTGCGCTTTGGAAGCCCGCGCAGAAAGCGGATTTGCTTTACGCCAACGCCGTTTTCCAATGGATACCGGACCATCTCGCCGTCCTGTCGCAACTGATGGACCATCTGGAGAGCGGCGGTGTTCTCGCCGTGCAGATGCCGGACAATCTGCAGGAGCCGACCCATATCGCAATGCATGAGACGGGTGACGAAGGGCCGTGGAAGGACAAATTTTCGGACGGTCGGCTGCGTCGCAAGCCGCTTCCCGCGCCTACGGCCTATTTCGATGCGCTTTCGCCAAAAGCTGCGCGGGTTGATGTCTGGCACACGATCTACAACCACCCCATGACAGATGCGGACAGCATCGTTGAGTGGGTGAAGGGCACGGGGCTGCGCCCCTATCTTGACGCAGCCGGCGAGGAAAACCGCGACGCTTTCCTCGCCGACTATAAAAGACGCATCACCGCAGCCTATCCGGCGATGGCGGATGGGCGGCTGCTCCTGCGCTTTCCGAGACTGTTTATCGTTGCAGTGAAAAAGTAACGTCAGCCCGCGAAAGCATAGACCCGCAGACGATGATGATCGGGGTCAACGGCGGTAAATGTGTAGCCGAAATCCATGGTCGATGGCGGCTGCAGCATGTCGATGCCCCTCGCCTTCCAGGCGGCGAAAATCTCGTCAACTTTAGTCTCATTTTCGACCCGGAACGCGATCTCACCGCCGCCGCCGGTCATCGACGCCTTCGGCTCGACAGTGTGACGCGACCAGAGGCCGAGTTTCATGCCGGTTTCAAGTATGAAGAGGGCAAATGTCGGCGAGGCTTCGACAGGGTCGACGCCCAGGAGGTCCTTGTAGAATCCCGTGCTGGCGGGCGGATTGTCGACATAGAGGATGGTGAAGTCGGGATGGGTCATGGCTGTTCTCCTGTGTTGCGGATGAACGGTTTCTAGACCCAGCTCCTGTCAGTTTTTGTCAGCATGCTCACGCCGGCGCTGTTTTTCCCGCTCGCGCCATTCCTTCAGCAATGCCTGACGACGGCGCGGGTAACGGCTGTCGAGAGGGCGGAAATCTTCTATGCGGTCGGCCCGGAAACTGCGGTAGCCCTGCCGTGTCTCGCACCAGCCCAGCACCACCCGCACCAGATCGAAAAAGGCGAGTGCGAAGGGCCAGATCACCCGTTCCGTCACCTCTCCCTTTTCATCGCGATAGGTGATGATGACCCTGCTTTCCTTACGGATCGTATCGCGAATGGCGGCCAGATCGACATGGATGGCGGCGAGGCCCTGCCCCGGCCCGACGAGCAGGGTGGAATGATCGAGTT
>NZ_JBQYSN010000045.1:0-38326 GCF_052686535.1 Agrobacterium sp. DKPNP3
CATCGGCCTCGTTGCCGTGGCGAGCGCTGCCCATGCGCAGTCGCCGCTCGGCATAGGCTCGGCCGAGCCTTCCTTCTCCGTCGGCGGGCCATTTGCGCCGCTGATGCAATGGATCAACGTGCACCAGCAGATGTTTTACCGGGCGCTGACCGGTGCGCTGAAGGCAATGCGCGAGGATGGCTGGGCGCTCGGCTCGCTGATCGGTCTTTCCTTTGCTTATGGTGTCTTCCACGCCGCTGGCCCCGGCCACGGCAAGGCGGTCATTTCGTCCTATATGATCGCCAATGAAACACAGCTGAAACGGGGTATCCTCATTTCTTTCGTCTCGGCACTCATTCAGGGCTTGATGGCCATCGGCCTCGTTGGTGCCGCCTGGCTGGTGCTGCGCGGCACCTCCATCACCATGACCAAGGCGACGCAGGCGATGGAGATTGCCAGCTTCGCCATGGTGGCGCTGTTCGGCGCCTGGCTCCTAGTGCGAAAACTCTGGTCGTTGCGCATCCGACGCGAACCCGTGCCGGTCTTTGCTACGGCGGGCGAGTCACCTGCCGCCAGAACCACCGGCATGGGCACGGGACTGCGGTTTCAGGGCAAGCCGGTCTTTGCAGATCACGACCATAACGGCACGGGTGATCTCTGCAGCGCCTGCGGGAAATCTCATGCGGCTGATCCCATGCTGTTGAAGAGCAAGAATTTCAGCCTGCACGAGGCATGGTCGGCCATCATCGCCGTGGGACTCAGGCCCTGCTCGGGTGCGATCATCGTCATGAGCTTTGCGCTTCTGAACGGGCTTTATCTCGGCGGCGTGCTTTCCGTGCTCGCCATGTCGCTCGGCACCGCCATCACGGTGTCGGCCCTCGCCATCATGGCTGTCTCGGCCAAGGGCCTCGCCGTGCGCTTCGCCGGCCCCGGCAGCCGCAAGGCGGCTGGCATCAGCCACGTGATTGAAATCGCCGGCGCGCTCTTCGTGCTGATCATGGGATTATTGCTGCTCGGCGCGTCGCTTCAGTTCTGATGATCGCGGCGGCGCTGGTAGCGCGCCCGCAGCCAGAACAACAGGAAGAAACACAGCACGGCAACTGCGCCGAAGGCAGCGGCGAGCCAGGGCGAATAGTCGCCCAGCCAGAGCATGATCTTCGGCATGACGAAGAACACGATCCCGAAACCGACGATGATGAGGGCGGCGGCAATGGCCGGCGACCTGTCCTTTTTCTCAGATGTCGGCGTATCAGGCATTGGCAAGCTCCGCGCGAATATCCTCGAGCTTGCGTTTCTGTTTGCCATCGGCCCCAAAATTGTCAGGCGAAAGCCAGGCTTCAAAGGCCCTGGCGATCAGCGGCCATTCGCCGTCGATCATCGAAAACCATGCGGTATCGCGGTTCTGGCCCTTCGCAACCATGTGCTGGCGGAAAACGCCCTCGAAGGTGAAACCATACCGTTTTGCGGTTGTCTTCGAGGGCTCGTTTTCGTTGTGGCATTTCCACTCGTAACGGCGATAGCCGAGATCCTCGAACACATGTTTCGCCATCAGGTAATGCGCCTCGGTGGCAAGTGGCGAGCGCTTCATCTTCGCGCCATGGGCGACCGAGCCAACCTCGACCACGCCATTGGCAGGATCTGGACGCATGTAGCTCGCCATGCCGACAACGTCGCCGGTGGCGTTTTCAACGAAGATCAGCGTGACCCAGTTGAGTTTTTCGCCCGAGCCGACAAGCCAGTCACCAAAGGCATCGGCATCGGGAAAGGCGCTTTGCGGGAAATATCTGAGCAGCGCATTCACGCCCTCGCCGCCAAGGGCGTCCCAGAGCCTTGTGAGGTGTTTTTCGCGATCGAACGGCTCAGCCGTGACGTAACGACCCGTCAGCACCACCGGCTGCGGTGCCGGACATCCCTTAAAATCACTCAGATCGCGCATTCTCTTCCCCATTTGCTGGGAGAAGGATTAGGGCAAGCGAGGCGGGATGACAACAGTGGAAGTAGAGGTGGGATGCGGTGGCTTTGGCGGGTTGGGGCTCCCCCCTTCGGCCCTGCCGGGCATCTCCCCCTCAAGCGGGAGATCAGCAGGAGGCGCTACCACCACTCATCCATAAACGCTGAGAGAGACTAAGAGATAGCCGCTTGTCGATCTCCCTCCTTGAGGGGAGACGCCCTGCCGGGCAGAGGGGGGTGAACCACACCAACCAAGGCCAACCTCAAACCTTCGCCGCCACCACAGTCGCCTCGATGTGATCCACCAGTGAATCCGGCAATCCAAGCCGCCCGGCAAGAAGATCGAGATATCCCCGCTCCGCCCGCGTATCCGCCTCGATGGCCAGCCGCGAGGCGGTGTAAAGCTCCACCTTCTGCTCTTCCGTGCGGGCAGCGGCCACCAGCGCGTCGATGTCGAGCGGATCGGCCAGTTCCTTTTCGAGGAAACGCTCGGCTTCCGTATCGAGACCTGAAACCTGCACCTTGTCCATGATATTGGCGCGCTCTTTCTCATCGATATGACCATCGGCCTTAGCGGCGGCGATCATCGCCTGAATGAGCTTCAGCGCAAAATCATTCGAAAGAGCCGGCGATTGCGGGTGGAACGCGGAATCGGCCGGCGGGGAGAGAAGCTCCGGCTCGGGTTTCGGCGCAACTTCAGGCGCCTGTCCTGATTTGTAATTCTTGTAAGCGAGATAACCGAGGCCGGCAATGGCGGCCACGCCACCGATGGTGGCGACATTGCCGGCGAGCTTGCGGCCGGTCTTGGTGCCGAGAATGGCGGCGGCGAGCGCGCCGGCCTTCATCGGATTATTTTTTGCGATTTCGGCGGCCTGCCCGGCTCTGTCACGGACGCTTCCCGAAAGGCCCGGCACCTGGGAGCCGAGGAATTGTTCAAGAAGCTTCTTGGCGTCGAACATCAAAATCTCCTGTAGAGGTCAAATCTACTGGGGAGATAGGAAGCCGTGGGCCGAATACAAATGTCAAACCCGCTCACGCCTTCGTGAACGGGTTTGACAGGAGACAAATCAGCCGCGCAACGCAGCCGCTTCGGCGGCAAGCTTGGTGATGCCCGCCCAATCGCCGGTTGCCACCAGTTCACGTGGGGCAACCCAGGAACCGCCGACGCAGACGACGTTGGGAAGCGCCAGATAATCATTGGCATTCTTCAGCGACACGCTGCCGGTCGGGCAGAAGACGGTACCGGCGAGCGGCGAAGACAGCGCCTTGAGGTAAGGTGCGCCGCCAGCCTGTTCGGCTGGGAAAAACTTCAGCACCTTGTAGCCTTCGTCGCGCAGCGCCATGACTTCGCTGGCGGTGGCAGCCCCCGGAAGCAGCGGCACCTTGGAGCCGCGCGCGGCATCCAGCACGCTTTTATTGATGCCGGGGCTGACAATGAAGGTGGAGCCTGCTTCGGCGGCCGCTTCAAAATCTTTCGCATTGAGAATGGTTCCAGCACCGACATTGGCGCCTTCGACTTCCGCAGCAACGGCGCGGATGGCATCGAGTGCCGCAGGCGTGCGCATGGTGATTTCAATTGCCTTCAGGCCGCCTGCGACCAGAGCGCGCGCCAAAGGCACGGCGGAAGCGGCATCATCCACGATCAGCACCGGAACAACCGGCTGGAGCTTGAGAATGGAGAGAAGTTTTTCGGAATCCTGGGCCAAGACAAGCCTCCTTGAGGGATTGAAACGATTGAAATTCTGATTATCGATTAGCCTGCCACGGCTGTCATGTCGAGGCGCGACCATCGCATTTTTGCCCGCGACCTCAACCAATTCGCTTCATCGCGGTCCGATATTACGATAACCTGACGCACCAGTTTGCGGAGAGAGCATGGCCAAGGAAATCGAACGGAAGTTTCTTGTCGCGGGTGGCGAATGGCGCAATCAGGTCACGCGTAGCATGGCTTTTCGGCAGGCATATGTCGCCTCGATGGAAGACCGCTCGGTCCGGGTCAGGATCGTCGACCGGCGCGACGCCACACTAACCGTCAAGATTGGTGCCAGCGCTCTCGTGCGCGACGAATATGAGTATGCCATTCCCCTCGAAGACGCCGAAGAACTCATGCAGAGCGCCCCCGGTGTGGTGATAGAGAAGACGCGCCACACGGTGGAGCATGGCGGCTTCACCTGGGAAATCGACGTGTTTGAAGGCCAGTATGAGGGATTGGTCGTCGCTGAGGTGGAGATGCACGATGAGAATGCGGATCCTGATTTACCGGCATGGTTAGGCAGGGAAGTCACCGGAGACCGTCGCTTTTCCAACCAGTCGCTCGCCATGGATCCGCAGGGAGACCTGACGGATGTCATTCAGAATTGATCCTGAAAAACCGTTCAGCGAAGAAGTCCGCCGTTCAGGGCTGGCGTTGATCGATGATGCGATCGCAATACTTGGAGACAAAACGGCAGGGTCACATGCGGCGGTACACGAGGCCCGCAAGCGTTTCAAACGATTGCGGGCGCTCTACCGCCTCCTCCGCAGCGCCGCGCCGGGCTTCGTGCGCGAGGAAAACGCCCGTATTCGTGATATCTCTCGCTCTTTCGCCGTCGCGCGGGACGCAACCGCACTTGTCGAAACGGCGGAATATCTCGAGACTTTCGCGCGCTCTGATGCACAGGGTGACGCGCTGCGCTCGATCACTGCTATGCTGCGCATCCGCCGCGATGACATTTTAAAACAGGAGTGCGGTCTCGGCGACGCAATGTCCGCCGCCGTTGAAGCCTGCAAAGAGGCGCGCAAAAAACTCGGTGCTGTCTCGCTGCCCGATGAGTTGAAAGCGACCACACGACTTGTGAGAACCGGATGGTCCAAACAGGGCAAAAAAGCAAGAAAAGCCCTCGCCCATTGCCACGAACAGGCCGGCGTTGAGCATTTCCATGATCTGCGCAAGGCTTCTCAAGCCTATGGCATGCATCTGGGCTTGATGCGATCACTCTGGCCATCCGCCATGCGTGCCAAACGGGCCGATGCCAAGCGGCTTGTCTCAATTCTCGGCCACGAGCACGACCTCTCGGTTCTCGCCGCCGTTGCAGACCGCGAACCGGATCGCTTCGGCAATGGTGAACGACTGGCACTGCTTCTCGACGCAATCATCGAAAGGCAGCAGGCACTGCGAGCCGATGCTCTCGAACTGGCCGACGAGGTGTTTTCTGGACCCGCCCGCAAGGAGGGTCGCATCGTCGGGCTGTTGTGGCGGCAGGCGGCCAAGTAGGCCGAAGACCGCGATGTTTGGGAAAGAGCGTAGACCACATTCGGCGTCATCCTCGGGCTTGTCCCGAAGATCTGCAACGTGTCGGTTTATGCGACGTGATTAGATCCTTGGGGCAAGCGCAAGGATGATGGAAGAGAGGTTTTGCCATCTCGGGCTTGAGGCATGGGCCGCCTGCCAATCGCCCGTCTATCTCGGATATTTGACGATTTTCAAAATACCGCTCCCCTCTGATAAATATTGCTTTGCAGCCGCCGCCGCTGTATTTCAGCGCCCATGACCGACACGACCATTCTCCCCCGCCCGGAAGCCTCTGGCGATTTCCTTGTGGCCGCGCTTTATCATTTCGCCCGCCTGCCGCGGTTCGAGAGCCTGCGCGATCCCTTGCTTTCACTTTGCCAGGTGAACGGCGTCAAGGGGACGCTACTCTTGGCCGCCGAGGGCATCAACGGCACGATTGCCGGGCCTGACGCGGGCGTTCACGCCGTGCTCTCCTTCCTGCGCGCTCAACCGGAATTCGCGGCTTTGGAGCACAAGGAAAGCCGCGCTTCGCAGATGCCTTTCGTGCGCCTGAAGGTGAAGCTCAAGAAAGAGATCGTCACCATGGGCGTGCCGGATATCGATCCGAACCGGATCGTCGGCACCTATGTCGACCCCCGCGACTGGAATGAGCTGATCTCCGACCCGGATACCATCGTCATCGACACCCGCAATGATTATGAGACCGCCATCGGCGTCTTCAAGGGGGCAGTCGATCCGAAGACGAAAACATTCCGCGAGTTTCCCGATTGGGTGAAAAACAATCCCGGCCTGCACAACAAGCCGAAAATCGCGATGTATTGCACCGGCGGCATTCGCTGCGAAAAGGCCACCGCCTTCATGAAGGAACAGGGTTTCGATGAGGTCTATCACCTCAAGGGCGGCATCCTGAAATATCTGGAAGAGGTGCCGGAAGAAGAGAGTCTCTGGGAAGGCGCCTGCTTCGTCTTCGATGAGCGCGTCTCCGTGGTCCACGGCCTTGCCGAAGGCGACCATCAGCTCTGCCACGCCTGCCGCAACCCGATCACGCCGGAAGTGCGCCTGTCACCCAAATTCGAGGAAGGCGTGTCCTGCCCGAGCTGTTACGACGAGCGAAGCGAAGACGACCGCCAGCGGTTCCGCGACCGGCAGCAGCAGATCGAACTGGCGAAGAAGCGCGGCGAGAGACATCTGGGGCGCTAAGCCCGGGCGGGTATCGGACTGCATAACAGTTGGGGTTTGTTTGAGCGGGTGCCGTGTGTTTCTTCTCCCCGCCGGGGAGAAGTCCGCGGCAGCGGGATGAGGGGGCAAGCTCTCCGAAATCCGGCAACGTGCCCCCTCATCCGACCCTTCGGGCCACCTTCTCCCCGGCGGGGAGAAGAAATGGGCCGCACCTTCAGGTGATCAAGAATGGGTGAAAGTAATCAGCCTCACGCGCCTGCCCGCAACGCAAAAAGCGGCGTATCCTGCCCGTCCAGGAGGGCAGCGATCTCTTCCGCCGCAACCGGTTTCGAGAACAGGTAACCCTGCAATTCATCGCAGCCGCACAAATGCAGGATCGCCGCCTGTTCTTCGGTTTCCACGCCTTCGGCAGTGACCGGAATATCGAGCGACTTTGCGAGCGCCACGGTGGCCTGGAGCATTTCCAGTGATTTGCCACCCTGCTCGAGCGCCATGACGAGCGACCGGTCGATCTTCATGCGGTCGAAACCAAAGCGGCGGAGATATCCGACGCTCGCAAAGCCCGCACCAAAATCGTCAAGCGCAATGTGCAGACCGAGCTGCTTCAGCTTTTCGATGGCTGCGCTCGCACGTTCCGGATGCTGAATGAAGTAGCCTTCCGTCATTTCGAGCCGCAGCCTTTCGGGTGGTGTTTGGGTCTCCTCGAGAATATCCGCCACATGCCTTGAAAAAGCAGGATTGCGGAACTGGACGGGAGAAATATTCACCGACAATTTGATGGACGGCCATTGCCTTGCCGTCTCGCAGGCCTTGTGCAGGACGAGAAGGCCCAGCCGGTCTATCAGACCGCTGCTTTCGGCGGCAGCGATGAAGATATCGGGCGGCACAAAGCCGTGACCAGGTCGCTGCCAGCGGGCAAGCGCCTCTACCCCGGTTATGTGGCGTGTGGCAGCATTCACGACAGGCTGATAGACGACCTTGATCTCGTCGTTGAGGATTGCGGCGCGAAGATCGGCCTCGAGCTGCAGTTTCTCCTCACGCAGCGCATCCATCTTCAACTCATAGGAAACATAACGGCCCCGCCCGCTCTCCTTGGCCTGATACATGGCCATGTCCGCGCGCCGCAGCAACTCTTCGCCGTTGATATCTCCGGCGCGGGAGATCGACGTTCCGATGCTGCAGCCGATGCTTGCCACACGGTCCCCGATGCTGAAGGGTTCCGTGAACAGTTCGAGAAGCGCCAGACACAGTTTGCGGCCCTCGGTCCAGACATCGGTGCCCTGGATGGCGATTGCGAATTCGTCACCGCCGAGCCGCGCGAGAACGGCCCCTTCCGGCACCAGCACCTTCAGCGCCGCCGCCACGCCCTTGATCAGCCGATCGCCGGCGGCATGACCGTAGGCGTCGTTGATTTCCTTGAAACCATCGAGATCGAGATAAAGCAGCTTGATATCGGTCCTGTCCTGGCGGGCCTTACCCACCATGCGGTTCACCCGCGCAAAGAGGCCCGCACGGTTGTCAAGCCCGCTCAACCGATCGCGCAGCGCCTCTTCCCGCGCCGCTGCTTCATCGGCCTTCAGCCGATCGAGCGTGGCCGAACCGATGAGAAGAAGCACGAGAAAGAATGTGCCCGCGATGCCAAGCGCCGTAAACACGACTGGCCGCGCCTCATGAAAACTGACGTCTCCCGGGAGATGTGAGCGCCAGACGAGATTCGCCAGCACCTGCCCCATGGGATTGACGATATCGACGTGATTGGCGGTAGGTTGCTCTCCGTACCTCAGTTCCAGCCCCTCGATCACGTAGTTTCGAGCAAGCTTGTCCACCGTAGCCTGTTTAAGATGACGGGCGAAAATCAGATAACGACGCTCCGACACCACCGATGGCAATGCCCCCGACTTCAACCGTATGAGAGCGACCCCGGCAGCGGCGATACCGTCTTGGGTTTTGACGAAGCCCGTCATCTGTGCGTTCATGCTGGCTGGCATGATCCGGGCAGCCGCTATCATCTCCGTCAGCCCACCGGAGAAATATGTATCATAGGTCCACGCCACCGGCTTACCGTTCTGGTAGGCCATGCGAGCCCTGCCACCCTCGTCGATGACGATGGCTGTATCGAAAAGATCGTTATTGACGGTCGCGTCACCATAATTGCTCGACACCCAGTCGTAGCGATCGGCCGCATAAATATTGTCGGCGGCATCGTCCCAGGCGGCGTAGTCGTTCAGGGTTGCGCCAAGTTGCTCACGAAATGTCACGAGAGCGCCCGCCGTCGTCTCACGGGAACGGGCATTATCGAGCAGATTTGTCTTCTCCCGGACCTGACTGAGGGCGGAGAGAACGAGCGCAGTGACGATGAGAAGCACGAGCGCGAAAGTGGACAGCACAACGCCGACCGCAGTTCTGCGGCCGACAGGCAGATAATCCCCAATATTGCGCGGCGCAATGCGCATAAAGCCCCCTTCGAAAGCATCATTTTGCGAAGGAAACATTCAAAAGCCGTTAAACCACGCCGCCGCGCGAACCCAAAAAACAAAGGGTACGAACCCGTACTACGGCGGAAAACGTGAAAAACCATTCCGCCAAATGCATCCGGTTTTTCATGGAAACCTGTTTTCCGCTGGCATTAAACAAAAAACCTCCCCCGCGAACGGGAGAGGCTAACAAACGGTCAGAATCGGAGCTTCTTACCAGGACGGGATAACCGTGCCGTTATATTTTTCCAGGATGAAAGCCTTCACTTCCGGGCTCTGGTAGGATTCGACCAACGTTTTTACCCAAGGCTTGTCCTTATCCTGTGCACGAACAGCGATGACATTCGCATAAGGAGACTTTTCGCTTTCGATGGCGATGGAATCTTTTTTCGGGTTCAGGCCGGCA
This sequence comes from Agrobacterium sp. DKPNP3, assembly GCF_052686535.1. Taxonomy (NCBI): domain Bacteria; kingdom Pseudomonadati; phylum Pseudomonadota; class Alphaproteobacteria; order Hyphomicrobiales; family Rhizobiaceae; genus Agrobacterium; species Agrobacterium sp. DKPNP3. The sequence goes on from NZ_JBQYSN010000045.1 coordinate 9,260, forward strand.
GCCGTGGCGTAGTTGGTGTTGATGACCGAAGCGTCGGTATCGTCAAGCGAGCGCGGCAGCTGGGCAGCGTCGAGCTCGACGATCTGGATGTTCTTCGGGTTTTCGGTGATGTCGGCAGGCGTTACCTTCAGACCGGCCTCTTCCTTCACCTTGATCACGCCCTTGGAGGCGAGAACCAGCAGTGCACGGCCGCCATTGGTCGGATCGTTCGGAATACCGACCGTCGCGCCATCCTTCAACTCGTCAAGGCTCTTCACCTTCTTGGAATAAACGCCCATCGGAGTGGTGATGGTGGTGCCGACGCTGACGAGATCGAATTTGCGGTCAGCGATCTGGTTGTCGAGGTAAGGCTGGTGCTGGAAGGAGTTCGCCTGCAGCTCGCCGTCATTCAGGGCCTGGTTCGGCACGACATAATCGGAGAATTCGACGATATCGATTTCGAGGCCCTTGGCAGCGGCAATCTTCTTCACCTGCTCCATGATCTGCGCGTGTTCGGCGGGGGTGACGCCGATCTTGATCGTCTCCGCCAGCGCCTGACCGGCGGTGAAGAGAGCGGCGAGCGAGGCCGCGAGGATGAGTTTCTTCATGGGTGTCTCCTTGGGTTGTTATTATAAAGGCTGTTAATTCTTGCGTGTGCGCTTGTCGAAGCTGCGGGCCAACCGGTCGCCGGCGCTCTGCACCAGCTGCACCAGCACGATCAGCACCAGAACCACGGCCAACATCACGTCTGGCATGAAGCGCTGGTAACCGTAGCGGATGCCGAGATCGCCCAGCCCGCCGCCGCCGACCGCGCCAACCATGGCCGAATAACCGATGAGGCTGACCAGCGTCAGCGTGAGCGCCAGCGTGATACCGGGCTTGGCCTCAGCCAGCAGCACCTTGGTGACGATCTGCAACGGGGTCGCGCCCATGGCGCGGGCGGCCTCGATCAGCCCCTTGTCCACCTCGCGGATCGCCGCTTCGACCAGCCTCGCGATGAAGGGCACGGTCGCAAACGTCAGCGGCACGATGGCCGCGCTGGTGCCGATCGACGTGCCGGCCACCAGCCGGGTGAAGGGAATGATCGCCACGACAAGAATGATGAAAGGCGTGGAGCGCGCCGCGTTGACGATGAGGCCGAGGATGCGATTGGTCATTGGCGCTGGAAACAGTTCGCCCTTGCCGCTGGTGGCGAGGAAAACGCCCATTGGCACGCCGATGATGGAGCCAACAATGCCGGCGACAGCGACCATATGCAGGGTTTGCAGCAGGCCCTTCAGCAGAAGGTTGAAGATCATATCAGGCGACATAACCGAGCACCTCCGTGTGAAGACCGGTTTCAGCATAAAAGCGATTGGCGCGCGCTGTAACCTCAGCCGAGGCCGGATAGGAGACGACGAGTGAACCGAAGGGCTCGCCGGAGATTTCCTCGATGGTGCCGGCGAGGATGTTCACATCAGGGCCGATTTCGGCAACGAGGCGGGCCGTCAACGGCTGGAAGGCCGTCTCGCCGAAGAATACCAGACGAACCAGAACCCGATCTCCTTCCGTGGCTTCAGGCTTCAGCCCTGAGGTGACCCAGTGCGGCAGCTTCACGCCGACAGACGACGATAGCAGGCTGCGGGTCGTCTCGTGTTTCGGGGCGGTGAAGATGTCGAAGGTGGTGCCTTCCTCGACGATCAGGCCCCTGTCGATGACGGCCACCTGCGACGCGATGGTCTTCACTACTTCCATCTCATGGGTGATGAGCAGCACGGTGAGGCCCAGTTCGGCATTGATGCGCTTCAGCAGTTCGAGAATGGACTGCGTCGTTTCCGGATCGAGCGCCGAGGTCGCTTCGTCGGAGAGGAGCAGCTTCGGCTGGGTGGCAAGCGCGCGGGCAATGCCGACACGCTGCTTCTGGCCGCCGGAGAGTTCCGCCGGATACCGTTTCGCCTTGTCCGAAAGCCCGACAAGATCAAGCAGCGGCGCGACACGGGTTTCGATCTCCTTCTTCCCCAGGCCGCCGATTTCGAGCGGCAGGGCCACATTACCGAAAGCAGTTCGCGAGGAGAGTAGATTGAAGTGCTGGAAGATCATGCCGACGGAACGGCGCAGCGTGCGCAGGCTCTTTTCATCGAGCGCCGCGACATCCACGCCGTCGACGACCACGCGGCCGGTCGAAGGCTTCTCAAGACCGTTGGCGAGGCGAATGAGCGTGGATTTGCCCGCGCCCGAGCGGCCGATGATGCCGGTGATGGAGCCTTTGGGCACGGCGTAATCGATACCGGCAAGGGCCGCGAAGCCGGGCTTGCCGTCGGCGCCGCCAAAGGTCTTGGTCACGCCTTCAAACGTAACCATCGGCTCCTTTGCCGCCCCTTCCGGGACCGCCTGCTTTTGGCGCACGGTGGATGCCGTGCTGGATGGGAAAGTCATTGTGAACTCTGGGAATGCGTGACGGATCGGGTCTCAAAAAATCCTGTTGCGGTGCTGAACCGCTCTCTTCATGCAGCCTTGCGGCACATTCGATGACAGCTGATTTTCCGGGTCATTTCGTCAGGCTTTCACTCAGAAATGCCGGGGATCGGCAATTCGATGGCGCATACTTGCCCGCACACGCCACCTTTTAACAGGGATGTTTTTTCAATTATCTGAAAAGAGAGGAAAAATCTACCGCAAAGCCGCGTAGGCGGCCCTGCGGCAGTCTGGAGCGCTTGTTGCGTTCTTCGAATCGCAAAAACGCTCCAGCTCTTTGTGTGCCGCATTTCCGGACGGAAAACCGGATTCCACTTTTCCTGGAAATGCTTTAGCTTTCGCGATTGGGAGAAATCAGACGCGGCTGACGAATTCTTCGACTGGGCGGCGCACCTTCTTCAGGTTCACCAGCCAGTCGCCTTCCGGCTGGCGATAACCGAGCGGCAGGATCGTGACGGAGCGCAGGCCCTTCTCGCGCAGGCCGAGGATTTCATCGAGCTTCGCCGGGTCGAAGCCTTCCATCGGGGTAGAATCCACGCCCTCAAAGGCGGCCTGCGCCACGGCCATGCCAAAGCCGATATAGGCCTGACGGGCGGCATGTTCGAAATTCACCTGCTCGTCGCGCTGCGGATAGGTGTTAAGCAGCATCTGGCGATAGGCTTCCCAGCCTTCATTCTTGATGCCGCGTTCCTCGTTGACCAGATCGAACATGTGGTTGATCCGCTCTTCGGTGTAATTGTCCCATGCCGCAAACACCAGCAGATGCGAACCATCGGTCACCTGCGCCTGGTTCCAAGCAATCTCGCGGATCTTGGCGCGCACGTCCGCATCGGTAACGACGATGACTTCAAAGGGCTGAAGACCGCTGGAGGTGGGCGCCAGCCGCGCTGCCTCGACAATACGCTCGACCTTGTCTTCAGACACAGCCTTGGAAGGATCCATTTTCTTGGTGGCGTAACGCCAGTTGAGTTTTTCGATAAGCATCTTCGTTTTCCCTGGGAGGACCAGCCCACATCGCCCCTTGACGGCGAGATGAGCGCTACGCATCGCAGCCCGTCTCACATAGGGGGCGAGACGGCGGGCGCAAGCGGGCACTCAGGCGTTATCGAAAAAAAGTTTGGAAAGCTGACAATAAGAGGTCAGAACTTTTTTTAATCGAGCCTCTTCTCATCGGCTAACGAAGACGAGCACCGCCTCACACCTTGCCTGTTTCCCAGCCCAGCATTGCCCGTTTGCGTGTCAGGCCCCAGTGGTATCCCGTCAGCGCCCCGCTTTTACCGACAGCGCGATGACAGGGAACGACGAAAGACACCGGGTTGGCGCCAACCGCCGCGCCGACGGCCCGGGAGGCGGCTGGTTGGCCGATATCGCAAGCGATATGGGAATAGGTGACGGCGCGACCCATCGGTATTTTCAGCAGGCTTTCCCACACGCGCACCTGAAAATCCGTGCCGAGCAGCACCACGCGCAACGGCCGATCCGCCGACCAGAGCGATGGCTCGAAAATACGGGCTGCATAGGGGGCGGTCGCTTCACGATCCTCGACATAACGCGCATGCGGCCAGCGGCCCGCCATATCTTCAAAACAGGCGCGCTCTTCCCCCGGATCGGCAAATGCACAGCCGGCAAGCCCGCGGTCGGTCACCATAACAAGGGCAAGACCGAACGGCGACGTATGAAACCCATAGCGGATCGTCAGACCGCCGCCTTTTGCCTTCCATTCGCCCGGCGACATCGCTTCATGCGTGACAAACAGATCGTGGAGGCGTCCGGGGCCGGACATTCCGACCTCGATTGACGTTTCCAGCAGCGGCAGATCTTCCTCACGCAGCAGTCTCTTGGCGTGATCGAGCGTGACCGCCTGCAAGAACGCCTTGGGCGAAAGGCCGGCCCAACGGGTAAAGGTCTTCTGCAACTGCGTCGGTGACTGACCGAGCCGTGCGGCAATGGCATCGAGGGAAGGTTGCTCGCGATAATCCAGCGTCAAAAGCTCAATGACCCCGCGCACCGTTTCATAATCGGAGCCAATGGGGGTAATGTCTTCGTTCAGCGAAATGTTGGCGTTCATCGCATGTCTCCTAACGCTTTATAGAAAACCATCAAAGCGTATCGGCCTCCACCCGTTTCTTGCGCCATCCTGCAATTGCCGTCGTACCGCCGCATTGTCGACCGCCTGTGCATCCTGATCGACCCGTTTAAAAACCCGATGGAATAAAAATTCCATCGAAGGTAAAGTGCCCGCAATTTTACGTGTCGCAAAGGGAAAACAATGACGGCAAGCGAGGCGCCAGATTCGGTGAAGGCTTTCGAGGAGCGATTGCTCCAGGTTGCGGAGGGCCTTCCGAAACGATTGCGGCAATGTGCCGACTATGTCGCCTCCAATCAGGACCGCATCGCTGTCTCCACCGTTGCCGAAATGGCCGAGGGGGCCGGCGTGCAGCCGTCAGCCTTCATGCGCTTCTGCCAGATCCTCGGCTTTTCCGGCTTTTCAGAAATGCAGCGGCTCTTCCGTGATTCCTATGTTGGTGGCTGGCCGGATTATGCCACCCGGCTCGATCACCTGCGCGAAAAGGGCGACGAGAGCGCTTCCGGTCTGCTGGCGGAATTCGTGGAGGCAGGTCGATCTTCGCTCGAAATGCTGCTGAAATCGGTAGATACCCGGCAACTGGATGAGGCGGTTTCGGCTCTTGCCAAGGCACGCACCGTTCACATTATCGGTTTGCGGCGCTCGTTTCCCATCGCCAGCTATCTGGCATACGCCTTCGAGAAGATGAAGGTGCCGGCGGTGCTGCACAGCGCGGTCGGCGGGCTCAGCAATGTCAGCGCCATCTCACAGGACGACGCGCTGATAGCGATCACCTTCTCTCCCTATTCCACCGAAACGCTGGAATTGGCTGAAAACGCCCGCTCCAATGGCATTCCGGTTGTCGCGCTTTCCGATTCCGCCGTTAACCCACTCCGAAAATCCGGTGCGACCCTGCTAACCGTCACTGAGATCGATTTTGGGGCGTTCCGCTCGCTTTCGGCCACTCTCTGTCTGGCCATCACGCTGGCGGTCGCTGTAGGCGCACGCAAAACCGCCTGAATATTTTTATTGAAAACGGGAAAAATAGAATTTATGATCCAAATTTATGAAACGGGCATTCCACGACCGTCCTTTCCGTAACGGCATCAGCGAGCAGAGGAGGCTCGCCGAAGCGGAATGGCGACAGCTGACGGCACTCTGACCAGAACTGCCCGCACCATGAGGTACACCGCGTCAAAGCGCGGTGCTAAGGAGGAACCTTTTGAAAAAACTTGATCTCATCACGATCGGGCGCTCGTCTGTTGACCTTTACGGTTCGCAGGTCGGTGGCCGTCTGGAGGACATGGCCTCCTTTGCCAAATATATTGGCGGCTCTCCCACCAACATCGCAGCCGGTGCTGCGCGGCTTGGCCTAAACAGCGCCGTCATTACCCGTGTCGGCGACGAGCACATGGGCCGCTTCATCCGCGAACAGCTGGTGCGCGAAGGCGTGGACGTGCGTGGCGTGAAAACCGACCCGGAGCGCCTGACGGCGCTGGTGCTGCTCGGCATTCGTGACCAGAACCAGTTCCCGCTGATTTTCTACCGCGAAAACTGTGCCGACATGGCGCTGAGCGAAGACGATATCGATCCCGCCTTCATTGCCGAGGCGGCATGCGTCTGTGCCACCGGCACGCATTTGTCACATCCGAAAACGGAAGCGGCGGTGCTGAAGGCGCTGAAACTCGCCCGCGAAAATGGCGCGAAGACCGCGCTTGATATCGATTACCGCCCCAATCTCTGGGGAGTGGCCGGCCACGGCGATGGCGAAAGCCGTTTCGTGGAATCGCAGAAGGTCACCGCCAAGCTGCAATCCACCCTGCATCTCTTCGATCTGATCGTCGGCACGGAAGAGGAGTTCCACATTGCCGGCGGCTCGACAGATACGCTGACCGCACTGAATGCCGTCCGCCAGGTTTCGAATGCCACGCTGGTGTGCAAGCGCGGCCCGATGGGTGCTTCGGTCTTCACCGGCGACATTCCCGCAAGCCTCGATGATGGCGAGACGGGCGAAGGTTTCCCGATCGAGGTATTCAATGTTCTGGGCGCTGGTGACGGCTTCATGGCCGGACTGTTCCGCGGCTGGCTGCGCGGCGAAGACTGGCCGACGACGCTGAAATACGCCAATGCCTGCGGCGCCTTCGCCGTCTCCCGCCATGGCTGCACGCCGGCCTATCCAAGCTGGGAAGAGCTGCAATATTTCTTCAAGGCCGGCATTCGCAACAAGGCGCTGCGCAAGGACGAAGCGCTCGAGCAGGTGCACTGGTCTACCAACCGCAAGGGCGACTGGGAAACCATGCGCGTCTTCGCCTTCGACCATCGCATGCAGCTGGAAGCGATCGCCGACGAGCTTGGCGTCAAGCACGAGCAGATTGGCGCTTTCAAGAAGCTTTGCCTCCAGGCTGCGCAAAAAGTTTCCGGTGGCGAGCCGGGTTACGGCATTCTCTGCGACGGACGCCTTGGACGTGACGCGTTGTTTGCGGCGAGCGGCTCCGGTCTCTGGATCGGCCGTCCGGTAGAATGGCCGGGCTCGCGCCCGCTGACGCTGGAACCGGAACTGGGCAAGGATTTTGGCGGGCTTTCCGAATGGCCGCTCGAAAATGTCGTGAAAGTACTGTGTTTCTATCACCCCGATGACACGGACGAAATGCGCGCCGCGCAGGAAGAAACCGTTATACGGCTGTTCGAAGCGGCGCGTCGAAACCGGCTGGAAATGCTGCTGGAGGTCATTCCCTCCAAGGTCGGCCCGACCGACGATCTCACCGCCGCCCGCATCATCGAGCGCTTTTACGAGATCGGCGTTTGCCCCGACTGGTGGAAGCTGGAGCCGATGAAAACCACGGCGGCGTGGAAGAATGCCTGCGACGCCGTGCATCGCAATGACCCTTATGTGCGGGGCATCGTCGTGCTTGGTCTCGACGCACCGCAGAGCGAACTGGAAGAAAGCTTCCGCCTTGCGGCTGGCTTCGATCTGGTCAAAGGTTTCGCGGTTGGCCGGACGATTTTTGCCGACGCCGCCCGCGGCTGGCTTTCCGGCAAGATGACCGACGAGGAAGCGGTCAAGGATATGGCGCAGCGCTATACCAGCCTGTGCCGTATCTGGGATGAGGCGCGCGCCAAAAAGGGAGAGGCAGCGTGAAGACAATCAGATTGACGGCTGCGCAAGCCCTGGTTCGTTACCTGGCAGCACAGATGAATGAACACGGCGAAACCTATATTGCCGGCATGTGGGCGATTTTCGGCCATGGCAATGTCGCCGGCATCGGCGAAGCGCTGTATGGTGTCAGGGACGAGCTGCCGACCTATCGCGGCCAGAACGAACAATCCATGGCCCATGCTGCCATAGCCTACTCCAAGCAGCTGCGCCGCAGACGGGCCATGGCAGTCACCTCCTCCATCGGCCCTGGTGCTGCCAACATGGTGACGGCGGCCGCGCTTGCGCATGTCAACCGCCTGCCCGTTCTTCTCATCCCCGGTGATGTCTTCGCCAATCGTGGCCCGGACCCCGTGCTGCAACAGCTGGAAGATTTCGGCGACGGCACGATGACGGTGAATGATTGCTTCCGCCCGGTCAGCCGTTATTTCGACCGCATCATGCGGCCGGAACAGTTGCTGACAGCGCTTCCCCGCGCCATGCGCACCATGACGGACCCTGCCGATTGCGGCCCGGTAACGCTCGCCTTCTGCCAGGATGTACAGGCGGAAGCCTATGACTATCCCGAAAGCTTCTTCGAAAAGCGGGTGTGGCGCCAGCGCCGCCCCGAGCCAGACGTGATGGAATTCGAAGAGGCCGTCGCGGCGCTGAAGGCCGCGAAGAACCCCATTATCGTTGCTGGTGGCGGCGTTCATTTCGCCGGCGCAACGGAGACGCTGAAGCGCTTTGCGGAAACACATTCCATCCCCGTCGTTGAAACACAGGCCGGCAAATCGGCGCTCGCCTGGGATCACGATCTGAATTTCGGCCCGGTCGGAGTGACCGGTGCGGAAAGCGCCAATATCATCAGCGAAAAGGCCGATCTGGTCTTTGGTGTCGGCACCCGTTTTCAGGATTTTACCACCGGCTCCTGGGCGCTGTTCAAGAACCCGGACCGCAAAATCCTGGCGCTCAACGTGCAGCCCTATGATAGCGCCAAGCACGATGCGATCAGCCTGACGGCGGATGCCAAAATCGGGCTTGAAAAACTCTCCGCAGCCCTCGGCAGCCACCGTTTTGCGGCGCCGGATGCCGGTCTAAAGGCAGCATGGTTCGAAAAGGCCGATGCCGATACGGCGGCGCCGGGCGAGGAGCACGCAAACAGCCTGCCCACCGACATGCAGGTCATCGGCGCGGTGCAGCGCCAGTCGCGCGATAATACCGTCGTCATGTGCGCGGCAGGCACCATGCCGGGCGAGTTGCACCAGCTGTGGAAATCCAAGCTGCCGCTTTCCTACCACATGGAATACGGCTTCTCCTGCATGGGTTACGAGGTCGCCGGGGGCCTCGGCATCAAGATGGCGGAACCGGACCGCGATGTGATCGTCATGGTCGGCGACGGCTCCTATATGATGATGAATTCCGAGCTTGCGACATCGGTTGCCATGGGCGTGAAGATCACGCTCGTCATCACCGACAACAGGGGTTACGGCTGCATCAACCGCCTGCAGATGGCCACCGGCGGCGCGCAGTTCAACAACCTCTACGCCCACAGCAACGTCAATCCTATCGCTATCGATTTTGCCGCGCACGCGGCATCGATGGGCGCGGATGCGCGCAAAGTATCGACGATATCAGAGCTGGAGGATGCGCTGGCAGCGGCCCGCGCTTCGACCCGCACCACCGTCATCGTTATCGAGACCGACCCCTACCCGACACCGCAGGCCGGTGGCCACTGGTGGGACGTCGCCGTTCCCGAAACATCGGACCGCCCCGAAGTGACCGATGCGCGCGCCCGTTATGAAAACGCCCTGAAGGAAAGAAGTTAAGATGATCCGTTACGGCACCAACCCCATCGCCTGGTCCAATGACGACGACCGCACGCTGGGCGCCCATATCAGCCTGGAACAATGCCTTGATGAAACCGCCAAGATCGGTTTCGACGGCATCGAAAAGGGGCACAAATTCCCGACCGACCCGGAAGGCCTGAAGGGCGTGCTTTCGCCGCGCGGCCTCTCCTTCGTCTCGGGCTGGCACTCGCTGAACCTTCTGACCGACGATATCGAATCCGAAAAGAAGGCAATGCAGCCGGCGCTTGACCTGCTGAAGGCCATGGACTCGAAGGTCATCATCGTCTGCGAGACCTCCAACGCCATCCACGGCGCAGATGACACGGCGCTGGTCGACCGTCCGCGCCTTGCGGCCGAAGACTGGGCGAAGTTTGGCGCCGGTGTCGAGGCACTGGCCGCCTTTGCCGCAGAACAGGGCATCACCCTCGTTTATCACCACCACATGGGAACGGTGGTCGAAAGCGAAGACGAGATCGACCTCCTGATGAAACATACCGGTCCGAAGACGCATCTGCTGCTCGATACCGGCCATTGCCTCTTCGGCGGCGGCGATCCTGTCCGCGTCGCGCAGAAATACATGGGCCGTGTCGGCCATATCCATGCCAAGAACGTGCGCCCGATCATTGCCGATCAGGTCCGCAACGAACGACTTTCCTTCCTCGAAGGCGTTCGCCGCGGTGTCTTCACCGTGCCTGGCGATAACGAAGGCGGCGTGAACTTTCCGCCGGTGCTGAAAGTGGCGGCTGAGCATGGTTACAGCGGCTGGCTGGTTATCGAGGCCGAGCAGGATCCTGACGTGCGCAACCCGTTCGAGTATCAGAGCCTCGGGCTGAAATCGCTGAAGGCTTTTGCGCGCGAAGTGGGGCTGGATAAGGCTGAAGCTGCTTAAGCTGAGCCGACAGCGGGCTATACACCGCGCGCGTCATACCGGCCTTGAGCCGGCATCCAGCCAGCCCAAGTTCTTTGGGTTGAGAAGACTCTCCCCGCCGCGCGGACGCGCGTCGGCTGGACCCCGGCTCAAGGCCGGGGTGACGAGACGGCAAGAACCGACGAACGACTGACCAAAAAGGAACGCCACCATGACCTCACTTCTGCGCAAGCCGGTCGCGACCAGCGGCAAGGTGCACGATATCACGCCCCAAAGCGCGGATTGGGGTTATGTCGGTTTCGGCCTCTACCGACTGAAGCCGGGCGAGACGGCAGCGGAAAGCACCGGCGACACGGAAGTCATCCTCGTATTGGTCGAAGGCAAGGCGACGATTTCCGCAGGCGGTAAGGATTTCGGTGAACTCGGTGACCGCATGAAAGTGTTCGAGCGCAAGCCGCCACATTGCGTCTACGTGCCCGCAGGCTCCGAATGGTCGCTGACCGCCACGACCGATTGCACCGTCGGCGTCTGCACCGCACCCGGCGAAAAAGGCAGCCGCGAGGCGCAGCAGATCGGGCCTGACGGTGTGCAGCTGACGGAGCGTGGCAAGGGCGCCAATACGCGCTACATCTTCCCCATCGCCATGGAAGAGCGCGATGTGGCCGACAGCCTGCTGGTCACGGAGGTCTTCACGCCCTCCGGCAACTGGTCGTCCTATCCGCCGCACCGGCATGACGAGGATAACTACCCCAACATGACCTATCTGGAAGAGACCTATTACCACCGGCTCAACCCGGCGCAGGGTTTCGGTTTCCAGCGCGTCTTCACCGAAGACGGCTCGCTGGACGAGACCATGGCAGTATCGGATGGGGATGTCGTGCTCGTGCCAAAGGGCCATCACCCCTGCGGCGCGCCCTATGGCTACGAGATGTATTATCTGAACGTGATGGCGGGGCCGATGCGCAAATGGCGCTTCAAGAACCACCCGGATCATGACTGGATTTTCAAGCGCGATAATCCCTGAAGCATTCAAACATCACATCTCTGGGAGGAGAATACCATGGCCGCTCTTGGCGTGGGCCTTATTGGCACGGGTTACATGGGCAAGTGCCACGCACTGGCGTGGAATAACGTCACGAGCGTCTTCGGCGATGTGGAACGCCCCCGCCTGGTGACGCTTGCGGAAGTCAACCCCGAGCTTGCCGCGAAGAAAGCGGCCGAGTTCGGTTTTACCCACTCGACAGGCAACTGGCGCGACCTGCTGGCCGATCCGGAAATCGACGTCATCTCGGTCACCACGCCCAACGCCTTTCATCCGGAAATGGCGATAGCCGCGCTTGAGGCCGGCAAGCATGTCTGGTGCGAAAAGCCAATGGCGCCCGCCTTTGCTGACGCGGTGAAGATGCGCGATGCGGCCCGCCGGTCCGGCAAGGCGGCGGCGATGGGTTACAACTATATTCAGAACCCCGTCATCCGCCACATGCGCCGCCTGATCGACGAAGGCGCGATCGGTAACGTCTATCACGTCCGCGCCGAAATGGACGAGGACTTCATGGCCGATGCGACCCAGCCCTTCTACTGGAAGAGCGAGGCGACCTCCGGTTATGGCGCGCTGGACGATTTTGCCGTCCACCCGCTGTCGCTGCTTTACGCCCTGTTCGGTCACGCGCAAAGCGCCATCACCGATATGGTAAAGCCCTATGAGACCCGCCCGCTTGCCGGCGGCGGCGAGCGCACCGTTGAGACACATGATCTTGCCAGCGTTCTCCTGAAACTTGAAGGCGGCATTTCCGCCGTGCTCATTGCCAACCGTTCCGCCTGGGGCCGCAAGGGCCGCATCGCCGTCCAGATTTATGGCTCTACGGGATCGATCCTGTTCGATCAGGAACGAATGAACGAGTTCCAGCTTTACACCACGGATGGACGCGCGGAAGAACAGGGTTTCCGAACTATCCTCACCGCGCCCCATCACAAGCCCTACGACCGCTTCATTCCCGCCCCCGGCCATGGCCTCGGCTTCAACGACCTGAAGGTGATCGAATGCCGGGAGCTGATCGCGGCAATCGAGGGCGAGAAGGCCCATATCATCGATTTCGAGGAAGGGCTGAAGATCGAGCGCAGCATTCACGCCATGGCCCGATCCTTCGCCGAAGGGCGCTGGGTGGGCGCCGCCGAGATCGCGGAATAGGTTCGGGCGCTCGCCGTCGCGACCGCCATGCTCGGAACAGTTCCTGTCTAGCAGGACGTGCCGGTCAGAGACACCGGCGCGCGGCCGCCGCGCACCGCCCAGCTCAAAGCGGAAACAGGCTGGTGAGCGGCATGTGGGTTTTGACAATTGGGGATTTCAGCACCACGAAGCTGAAATATTTGTCGATACCGACATCCATATCGGTCAGCCGCTCCATGATCGACTGATATTCGACAATGCCTGACGTCACGAATTTCAGCAGATAGTCGTAGCCGCCGGAAACCAGGTGGCATTCGATGACCTGGTCGATCTTTTCGACGACGCCGAGGAAGCGGGCGAAATCGATCTGCCGATGATTCTTCAACGTGATTTCCGTAAACACCGTCAGCGTCTGGCCGAGCTTGTTCACGTTGATCTGTGCGGAATACCCACCGATATAGCCCTCCGCCTGCAACTTTTTGACCCGCATCAGGCAGGGGCTCGGAGAGAGGTTGACGAGCTCCGCCAGCTCCACATTGGTGATACGACCGTTCTTCTGCAACTCGTAGAGAATCTTGATGTCGATTCGGTCAAGCTTCATCATCTGCGGAACCCCTCAATGTCTTTTATCGATGCAGCATAAAATTCTGGCACCTTTGAAGAAATCTTACCACACGGGCAACATCTGTCGACGTGGAGTTATTTTTTGGGTGCAGCATAAAGAGTTGCAGAAACGCTTCCGAACGGCATGAGATTCCGATGAGAGGCGCAGTCTGGCAGCGTTTACACGTCAGGTGCGGTAAATTAGGACCAACAGAAGGAGTTCGACCATGCCCGCGCCGCTGCAACAGATAACGACCTCGCCGGAACTGCCCAACTCCGCGGATGCCGTCATTATCGGTGGCGGCATCGTCGGTGTCTTTGCAGCCTATTATCTCGCGCGGCGGGGACTGAAGGTCGCTCTGGTGGAAAAGGGCCTCATCGGCGGGGAGCAATCCAGCCGCAACTGGGGTTGGTGCCGCCAACAGAACCGCGATGCCCGTGAATTGCCGATCTCGACCAGAAGCCTCGCGCTGTGGGAGGAATTTGGCAAAGAAAGCGGCGAGAATACGGGTTTCCGTCGCTGCGGGCTGTTTTACCTGAGCGACAATGAGGCAGAGCTTGCCGGTTGGGCACGCTGGCGCGACTTTGCAATCACAGCCGGGGTCACCACCCATATGCTGAGCGCCGATGAGGCGAGCGAACGCGGCCGTGCCACCGGCAAGCGATGGAAGGGCGGCGTGTTTTCACCAACCGACGGCACGGCCGATCCGTCCATGGCGGCACCATCAGTGGCACGCGCCATCATCAAACTGGGCGGGACGGTGCACCAGAACTGCGCAGCACGTGGGCTGGAAACCGAAGGCGGCCGCGTCAGCGCCGTCGTCACAGAACGAGGTACGATCCGCACCAGGACTGCCATCATGTCCGGCGGTGCCTGGGCCTCATCCTTCTGCCGTCAACTTGGCATCCGCTTTCCGCAAGCCTCGGTGCGTTCGTCCATTCTCGCCGTCACGCCCGGAGCGGAAGGCCTGCCGGATGCTCTTCACACCGCGGCCGTCTCGGTTACAAAAAGAAGCAATGGTGGCTACACGCTCGCCATAAGCGGGCTTGGTCGCATCGACCCGACAGCCCAGCAGATGAGATTTTCCCGCGAGTTCGTTCCGATGTTCGTCAAACGTTGGAAAAGCCTGCGCCCTGGCGGCCTGGAAGGCGTTCGTGGCGGCCACGAAACCTTGCGACGCTGGCGTCTGGATGCACCAACCCCGATGGAGCGTGTGCGCATCCTCGATCCGAAACCCAATGCAGCCGCTATCAAGGAAACACATGAAAGGGCTCTCAAGCTTCTGCCAGCCCTCAAAAACACCCGGATTGCGGCCGCATGGGCGGGTTTCATCGACAGCACACCGGACGGTGTGCCGGCGATTGGCGAAACGACGGAGTTGCCGGGCTTGATCCTCGCCGCAGGCTTCAGCGGCCACGGCTTCGGCATCGGCCCGGGCGCGGGCCATCTCATCGCCGATATCGTGACGGGATCGAACCCGATCGTCGATCCAACGCCCTATCAACCCAGCCGCTTCCTCAACTCATCCTGGGGCAAGGTTGCGGATTTCTAGAGCGCGAAGGCCGGAAGCGGCACTACCCGCAGGTCCTTGCGCCTGTGGGTAGCATGGTCCACCGCATCAATATCCACCAATCAACTTTTCGGCAGGCCGGGCGGATTGGTCCGCGATTCCGGAAGAGCCTCTTCCGAAAGCTGCCAGCGATCCAGAATCTTTTTGTAGGCGCCGCTCTTGATCAGATCGTTTGTGGCGAGCGTCAGCGCATCGGCCAATCCGGAACCCTTGCGCGTGGTGATGGCAACATCGGACCGTTCCGGCCAGCCGGCAGAGAGCGTTCCGACGCGCTTGATGGTCTTGTCGCGGGCGGCAATGAAAACCAGCTGTGCGTGCGGCTGGACGATAACGTCTGCGCGCCCTGCGGAAAGCGCCACGAGCCGCGTGGCCTCGTCGTCATAATATTGCAGCTCTATCGGCTTCAATCCGGCGGCGACATTCTCATCGCTCCATTTCAGCAGGATGCGCTCCTGATTGGTGCCCGCGCCGACGATGATCCTCAAGCCTGCGGCATCCTTGGGCTCATTAATGGCCCCTATGCCGCTGTCGGACTTGACGAAGAAGCCATGCAGGCCCTGCCGGTAAGTGGAGAAATCGAACTTCTCCTTACGCTGCTCCGTCACACCTACATTCGAGATAACGGCATCATATTTGCCGGAAGCCAACCCCAGTGGCCAATCGGCCCAGGCGACGGGCACGAGCTCCAGATCAAGGCCGAGGCTATCTGCCACGGCAAGGGCGTAATCGGGGTCTGCTCCGACCACGGTCTTTGCATCCGTCGCATAGGTGGCGAGCGGCGGTCCGCCCGGTGACACTGCGACGGTAAATTTTCCTGGCGTGACGAACTTATAGTCCTTCGGCAGCGCTGCGATGGCGCCGGCATCCTTTTCAACCCTGATACGGCCCGGCTGATCGGGAGAGAGATCGAAAACATCGGTTGCCGAAGCAGGTTCAAAGCCACCGGTGGAATAAATGGCGGCAAGCATTGCCGCGACAAGGCGAGAGGTGAACGTCATTGTGGTTCCCGATTAAACGCTTGCGGGACGGAGATAGCGCGGGCGGGAGGATGCCCGCGCTACCGGCTGAGTGATGTCCCACTTTCAGCTCAGCATTTGGCAACTCAGCTTTCGGCCACCCAGCGTTTGGCAACCCAGCTTTTCGGCAAACTTGCGCTTCAGCTCTTTGGCAGGCCGGGCGGGTTGGTGCGGGATTCCCTGATGGCTTCCGAGCCGAGATTCCAGCGGGCAAGGACCTTGCCGTAGTTGCCGTTCTTGATCTGGGCGTTCAGTGCCGCGGTGATAGCTTCGGCAATGCCAGCGTCCTTTTTGGAGGCGACTGCGATTTCTGCAGCTTCCGGCCATCCGCCGGAGAAGGTGCCGACGAGTTTGGTTTTCTTCTGGCTTGCTGCCTGGAAGGCGGAAGTCGCATTGGGTCCGAGATAGGCGTCCGCGCGGCCCGACTGCAGGGCGACATCGAGTACCGCCTGATCGTCGTAATATTGCACCTCCGTGTCGGCGAGCCCCTTGGCCTTGTTGTCCTTGATCCATTTCAGCAGGATCTGCTCCTGATTGGTGGCGGCGCCGACGATGACCTTCAAGCCCGCCACATCCTCCGGCTTGCCGATCGATGTCACCTTGCTGTTATTGCCAACGTAAAAGCCAAGCAAGTCATTGCGGTAGCTGGAGAAATCGAACTTTTCCTTGCGCGCTTCAGTCACCGTGATGTTCGAGGCAACGGCGTCGTATTTTCCGGATGCCAGCCCGAGCGGCCAATCCGCCCAGGCAATCGGAACAAGCTGCAGCTCAAGCCCGAGACTGTCTGCGACCAACTGGGCGATATCCGGCTCCACGCCGATAGGCGTCTTGGTGTCACTCGCATAATCCACAAGCGGCAGACGGAAGGGGACGGTCGCAACCGTCAGCTTTCCATCAGCGACAAATTTGTAGCCTGCAGGCAGAAGTTTGGTCGCCTCCTCTACCTTTTCGGCCCGCACCCGGCCCTTCTGCTCAGGCGACAGGTCTACCTCCTGCGCATTGGCGACCGGGACGAGGGAAGCGGTGGCGGTGAAAAGACCTGCCGCGAACAGCGACAATAGTTTCGATGAAAATGCCATGTGAGTGTTTCCCTGGTTTTTGATTAGAGAACTTTCGCGAGGAACGCGGCGGTGCGCGGATGGTCCGGCTTATTGAAAACCTTCTCCGGCGTGCCGATTTCGAGGATGCGCCCCTGTTCCATGAAGACGACCCTGTCGGAGACCTCCCGGGCAAAGCCGATTTCATGGGTGACGATGATGAGGGTGACGCCGGAGCGCGACAGCTCCTTGATGACATCAAGCACCTCGTTCACGAGCTCAGGATCGAGCGCGGATGTCGGTTCATCAAAGAGCAGCACCTTCGGTCGCAGGGCGAGCGCGCGGGCAATGGCCACACGCTGCTGCTGCCCGCCCGAAAGCTGGCGGGGATATGCGCCTGCCTTTTCAGCCAGACCGACGCGGGCGAGAAGATCGCGCGCCTCGGCCTCGGCCTGTTCTTTAGAAATGCCGCGAACTGCGACCGGCGCTTCAACGATGTTTTCAAGTGCGGTGAGATGGGGGAAGAGGTTGAAGCTCTGGAACACCATGCCCACCTCGACACGGCGTTTCAAAATGTCCTTTTCTTTCAGCTCATAAAGCGTGTCGCCTTTCTGCCGATAACCGACCAGCTCACCATCGATCGCGATGAAGCCATCATCGACCCGCTCCAGATGGTTGATCGAGCGCAGCAGCGTCGACTTACCCGAACCAGACTGGCCGAGGATCGTGGTGACACTGCCGGCGGGAATGGAAAGGCTGACATCGTCAAGTACCTTCAGCGTCCCGAAAGATTTGGAAACGCCATGGATGCTGACCGAGCCGCCGCGGTTGCCAGGATGGAAATGGGCAGCGCGTACCGGCACCGTCTGCTCAGTCTTCGCAACAGCGGGCTCCGCCGCATCAGGTGCAGTCTTGCGCGGCAGGAAGGTGCGAACGATCGTGGCGAAGGGTGATGGCGGCGGATTGCGCAGCGCCCCGCGTGAGAAATGCCGCTCGATATGGTGCTGGACAATGGAAAGCGCCGTCAGGATCACCAGGTACCAGACGGTGGCGACCATCAAGAGCGGTATCACTTCCAGATTTCGCCGGTAGATGATCTGGATCGTGTAGAACAGCTCCGGCAGGGCGAGGATATAGACCTGCGACGTGCCCTTGGCGAGGCCGATGATGTCGTTGAAGGCCGTGGGCAGTATCGAGCGCATGGCCTGCGGCAGAACAATCCGGGACGCCTGTCGGCGGCGGGGAAGGCCCAGTGCGGCGGCGGCTTCGAGCTGTCCCTGATCGACCGACAGGATGCCGCCACGCACAATTTCCGAGGCAAAGGCGGCCTGATTGAGGGTAAGACCAAGGACCGCGGCCGCAAAAGGCGTCATCAGCTGCGTGGTGTTCCAGCTGAAGAAATTGATACCGGTATAGGGCACGCCGATCGTGACGGTCTCGTAGAGATAACCGAGATTGTTAAGGATCAGTAGAAGCACGATCAGTGGGATCGACCGGAAAATCCAGATATAGGTCCAGGAAACGGCTACCAGCAATGGTGAACGGGAAACGCGGGCAAGCGCCAGCAACGTTCCGAGCAGGAAACCAAACAGAGCGCCAAGAGCAGTCAGCAGCAATGTCCGGCCGAGCCCGACCAAAACCGGCTCAGCAAAGAACCATTCGGCAAACACGTTCCAGCCCCAGCGCGGATTGCCGAAAACAGAATGCAGGACGGCCGCGATGACAAGAATAGAGAAAACCGTGCCCACCGTCCGTAGCGGGTAACGCGCCGGCACGATGCGGAAATGGGAATAGCCGCCTTTGGCCAACCCGCTCTCGACGGGAGGGGCCTTCGGGTCGTTCAACCCAACATGCGGAAAATCAGAAGCTATGGTCATCAGAACGGGCCTTTCACGGATGGGCCGGAGAAAGTTGCGTCTGGCCCCCCAATAGCGGCGTTCGATCCAGAACTGTGCCGGACAGCCATTTTTCGAAGGGCAGCGATTTGATCGTCTCGGGATCGGCGGTCGTGTCGAAAAGAGCCCGATAGCCGTTGGT
Organism: Agrobacterium sp. DKPNP3; assembly: GCF_052686535.1. NCBI lineage: Bacteria > Pseudomonadati > Pseudomonadota > Alphaproteobacteria > Hyphomicrobiales > Rhizobiaceae > Agrobacterium > Agrobacterium sp. DKPNP3. Next base: position 28,040 of record NZ_JBQYSN010000045.1, read on the forward strand.
AAGGTAGAGCCCCACCGCCTCCGGCTGGCGGAACCCGGTTGTCAGGTAGACGCGGGCATAACCCTGCCGCGCCGCCTGCTCTTCAAGTTCCCGCAAAACGAGTTTTGCGAGCCCCTGGCGGCGATGAGCGGAATGGGTCCAGACACGTTTGAATTCTGCGGTTTCATCGTCGTGACGCATGAAGGCACCACCGGCGATCGGCTTGCCATCCCGCAGGAGCAGCAGGAAATTTCCCGAAGGCGGGCTGAAGGCCTCCGGCGGATATTTGTTCAGTTCCGCCTTGGCGCCTTCCGCGTTGAAAAAGGTGCCGTAACGGCTATCGTATTCGAACAGCAACTCCTCCAGAAGTGGGGTTGCGAGCGGATCTTTGACCGAGGTGTAGAGAAAACTGTCGCTCATGTCCTTATCCTCAATTTTGCATCAGGAGAGGTAGGCTTCGGCCAGGCGCACCCAGAAGCGCGCGGCCGGCGCGATGACCGCGTCATTGAAATCGTAGTGAGGGCTGTGCAACGGTGCGCTTTCGCCATTGCCGACGAAGAGGTAGGAACCCGGCCGCTCCTGCAGCATGAAGGCGAAATCCTCGCTCGCTGTCCGCGGCTGGAACGTTTCGGCAATCTGCGCGGACGGGAAATGCCTTCTGGCGACCTCACGGGCGAAGACCGTCTCCTGGGCGTGATTAATGACCGGCGGGAAACCACGGGAGTATGAGACATCGGCCCTTGCGCCGAAACTTTCCGCCTGCGCTCTGGCCAGCGCCGGAAGACGCTCCTCCAGCCTGTCGCGCACGGCGGGCGAAAAAGCCCGGGCGGTGATCTGCAGCTCGACACTCTCGGGAATGACGTTGGAGGCGGTTCCGCCATGGATGGAGCCGACCGTCAGCACCGCCATCTCGCGCGGATCGACATTGCGCGAAACGATGCTTTGCAGGGCGGTAATGAAGCTCGCCGAGGCGAGAACCGGATCGACCGTCTCATGAGGCGACGCTCCATGCCCGCCCCTGCCGATGATCTGCACCTTTGCCTTGTCGACGGAGGCCATCGCAGGACCTTCGACGAAGCCGAACTGCCCGGTTTCCACACCCGGCCAATTGTGCAGGCCAAAGACGGCATCGACGGGAAAGCGCTCGAACAGCCGATCCCTGATCATCGCCCTTGCTCCGGCTCCGATCTCTTCGGCAGGCTGAAAGATCAGGGTCAAAGTCCCTGAGAAATTCGATGTTTCGGCAAGATAGCGAGCGGCAGCAAGCAAGATCGCCGTATGGCCATCGTGGCCGCAGGCGTGCATGATGCCAGGTGTTCCACTGGCATAGGCAAGGCCTGTCTCTTCATGGATCGGCAACGCATCGATATCGGCGCGGATGCCGAGGCGTTTTTCACCATGACCACGTCTGAGCGCAGCGACGACGCCATGGCCGCCGACACCCTCCGTCACCTCATATCCGAAAGACAGGAGATAACGGGCGATGAGCGCCGCCGTGCGCGTCTCCGTCAGCGAAAGCTCCGGGTGCCGGTGAAGATCGTGCCGGATGGCGATGCTTTCCTCGATGAAGGCAAGGATTCCCCGTTCGGCGTCGTCCTGCCGACGCGCGCCGTCAATGCGGATATTCATGGTTCTGTCTCCTGCGCAGCGTTTTTTTCGCCGCGTCTTGAAATCTGTGCCGGGCTGCGATCACCGCCGCCCGGCCGCAACCTTATGCGATGGCCTTTTCCGTGTTGCTTTCGCCGCTGGAATAGACACTTTCCTTGAAAGGAAGGCCGAGGTGATCGCGCAGCGTCGCGCCTTCCAGATGCGGATCGAAATATCCGCGGCCTTGCAGCACCGGGATGACGAGGCGGACAAAATCGTCAAGCCCTTCGGCGATCACCGGAAAGCCGAGGATAAATCCATCGGCGGCGTCATGCTCCACCCAGCGGATGATTTCATCCGCCACTTTGTCTGGCGTGCCAATAAAGCCTTCGCGCGGAGTGGCGGCTTCCAGCGCCGCCTCGCGCAACGTCTGGTTCTTTTCCTTCGCCCGGCGCTTGATGCGGTCGGTCGTCGAGCGAAAGCTGTTCTTGCCGATCTCCCCAAGTTCGGGAAATGGCTCATCCAGCGGATAAACACTGAAATCATGATGATCAAAGAAGCGCCCGAGATAGGCGAGCGCATCCTCAATGGTGATGAGGTTGCGGATCACGTCATATTTCGCCTCCGCTTCCTCCTGTGTCTCGCCAACGATGGGCCCGATGCCGGGAAAAATCTTGACGTCGGCAGCCGACCTGCCCTGCGCGACAGCACTCTGCTTCACGCGCTTGAGGAAGGTCTGGTTTTCCTCTAGTGAGGCAGAATTGGTAAAGACGGCATCGGCGTGTTTACCCGCGAGGCCGATACCGGCATCGGATGAACCGGCCTGAAACACCACTGGCTGGCCCTGCGCCGAGCGCTGGATGTTGAGCGGCCCCTCCACCTGGAAGAACCGACCTTTGTGGCTGAGGGTGTGGAGTTTGGCGCGATCGAAAAACTGCCCGGTCTCGCGGTTGCGCACGAAGGCGTCATCGTCCCAGCTATCCCAGAGACCCTTGACCACTTCGAGATATTCATCGGCAATCTCGTACCGCAACGCGTGTTCCGGATGATTGCGGCTATAATTCTTCGCCGTGCCTTCAAGCGGTGTCGTCACCGCATTCCACCCGGCGCGACCGCCGCTCAGAAGGTCGAGAGAAGCGAACTGACGGGCAATGGTGAAGGGATCGCTGTAGGAAGTCGATACCGTGCCCGCGAGACCGATCTTCGATGTGACGGCGGCGAGCGCCGAGAGGATCGTGAGCGGCTCGAACCGGTTGAGGAAATGCGGGATCGACTTCTCATTGATGTAGAGCCCGTCCGCCACGACAGCGAAGGCGATTCCGGCCGCTTCCGCCCTCAGGGCGCTCCTTCTGAAAAACTCGAAATTGACGCTGGCGTCCACCGGGCTCTTGGGGTGTCGCCAGGCGTTCATGTGCCCGCCTGGACCCTGAAGCATGATGCCGAAACGGATTTTCTTTTTCGTCATATCATAGGCTCCTGAAAGAAAATCACGCCGCCCGTGACAGGCGGTGCGTGGCCAAAAGTTCGATCGAGGCGAGCCTTTGATCGGCCCCGACGTGAGGCGGCTCGATGATGAATTCTTCAATCCCGTGCTCTTCAGAGAGGGCGCGAAGCGCCTTGTGGATGCCCTCAGGGCCGCCGTGCAGGATGTTAGGCTTGCGCTCTTCGATGCGGTAATCAGCGTCGCCCAATTGGCGTGCAAATTCCTCCGCCTGCTCGCGGCGGCCGAGATTGAAAGCCCTGCCGTCGCTCAAGAATACCCGGTAGATGCGCTGACCCTCGACCTGTCTTGCCGCATGAGCTGGGTCACTGTCGGCAAACACGGAGAGAGCAACGATTGGCGCCCGGCCACCGCTTTCCGCGCGAAAAGCCGAAAGGCTGCGACGGAGGACGTCGGTATCGCCATTCAGATGACCGGCAAAGACGAAATTCCAGCCCTTTGAGGCGGCAAGTCTTGCGCTCTCGGGACTTGCACCCAACAAAAACCGCTCAACCGCCACTGGCGGCACCGGGGTCGCCTGTAAGCCGGCCTGTGCATGTCCTTGAGGTGCTGCGCCCGACAAAAATGTCGTGAGCTCGCCGAAAGTGGCCTCAAAATCCGGCTTGCGGTCAGGATCGTAAGCCTGCTGGAGGGCCGACGTCGCCAGCGGCAACCCGCCCGGTGTCTTGCCGACACCAAGATCAACCCGGCCCGGTGCCAGCGACGAGAGCACGTTGAATACCTCTGCAACCTTATAGGGGCTGTAATGCTGCAGCATCACGCCACCCGAACCGACGCGGATGCGGGAGGTCTTCGCGAGGACCCATGCGACAAGCGCCTCTGGTGCAGAGCCGGCAAGCTCGGGCGAATTGTGATGCTCAGCCACCCAGAACCGCTTGTAACCCAGCTCCTCTGCCCGTCTGGCGAGGTTGATTGTGTCGCGGAACGCGCTCGCGGCGTCCTCTCCTGTCGGGACCGGGCTTTTATCCAGCAAACTGAGCGTATACATCGTCACCTCGCGCTTTTGATGGATACTTTGTCTACCGATTTTATAGACTAATAAAGGATGTTCGTTCCACGTTGCGGGGTGATCAGAGAAAATCTTGTTTATGGATGTCCTTTTCCGCATCGCGGCCGGTGAGCGTGCAACCGCAGGACCAAAAAAGTTGAAAACAGCTTTTGCAGTCGCTTTCGACATCAAACCCATTGGAACAGGCTTGCGCGCAAAATCGCTTAAAACTACTTAGTAACTAAGGAATAACGGTAGCCGTCATGCGGAGCGTGGCGGAACACTTCTCGGATCAGGCAATGTTGACCAAAAAAGGCAAATACGGATTGAAGGCCCTTGTCGACCTGGCGCGTTTGCCGCAGGGCGAAACCGCCTTCGTGACCGAAATTGCGGCTCGCAATAACATTCCGAAGAAATTCCTGGACACCATTCTTCTTGAACTGCGCAACACCGGCATTCTGCGATCCAAAAAGGGTCCGAATGGTGGCTACTCATTGTCCAAGACGCCATCTGAGATCATGATCGGCCAGGTCATCCGCACGCTCGATGGACCGCTCGCCCCCATTCGCTGCGCAAGCAGAACGGCCTTCGAAGCATGCGACGACTGTGACCACCCAGAAACCTGTCAGGTGAGGGTCTCGATGACGGATGTGCGGGACGCCATTGCAACCATATTGGACAACATGACGCTCGCCCAATTCGTAGCAAAGGGCGGGCACGAGCCGTTGGTGCTTCCAGCCATCAAATAGAACGACGAGAAGCCTCAATCTCGCTCAGGCTAAAGATGCGCCTGCAAATGGCTGAGATCGTCGTTCAGGGAAGCAATCAGCCCTGCCTCGCTGCGCCCCTCGACAAGCCCGAGACGTGCCATCAATATCTCAAGCGCAATGGCGTTGTTGCGGACGGAGCGATTTGTCACATTCTCCGCTCCGACCTGGGCGGCATCGATGTTGCCCGCGAGGCTCGCCATCTGCGCTTTCAAGAGTTCGATGGCGAGAAATATTTCCCCAAGCACAGGTCGCGCGGCACCCTCATCCGCCAGTCGGTCGATCAGGAGCGCCTCAAGCTCACGCTGCTTCTGCCCGAGGACTACCGCCGCGTTCAAAAGTGTTGCAACGGAAGCGGCGAGGCTGCCTGCATCCTGCGCAAGAACGGCGACATGATCGGCGAGCAGCCCGTGTCGTAAGGACTTGCGGTGATGACGCATGACGACAAGACGCTGCTGGCCCGCCTTGTTGACGGTCGGAACGACGATCCAGTCGGCATTACCCGTTATTGATCCCGCGACCTCATCTGGAAGTGTCAGGGGCCCATCATCGTCGTTGACTTCGACCGCCGCATCCGGGTGCGACGCGACTTGTGCCGAGGCGAATGTCTCGCCTCTATCAAGACGGGAAAAAAGGGACTTGCGCTGTTCCTCACTCCCTGCATTCCGGATGAATTCAAGCGCAGTAAAATGTTCAACGAGGTCATGCGCAGCAGCCGTATCGGCCTTGGAGATGATGGCGATCGCTTGCGACAAAACATCGTTGGTTATATCCGCCCCGCCAAATTCCTCTGGGACCGAAAGAGAAAGAAGGCCTGAACGCGCGATCCGGGCACGGATCTGCGCGCCGCTTTCGAAGACGCAGTGCGATGCAATCGACCGGGCAACGCCGAGAACATCGACGTCCGCACCGAGGCGTGGAGGAACGAAACGACGTGTTTCGCCAAGAGGCGTGACAGATCCCATGCTCAACTCCCCTAAAAACGACTGAGCGACAGCGACCGACGATCGCGTCAGTCTACTGAATGATATCGCCCGTTCTGGTAAAGCAGCGAGTGACCGGAGCCGATGCGAATCGCCTCCACCTTGCCGATGACGATGACATGGCTATGGCGCTCGATCGCTTCTTCGATGGTGCAATCGATTGCAGCAACGGCATCTTCGAGGATCGGCGCACCGCTTGCTAGCCTTGTCCATTCCGCGCCACGATATCGCTCGGTTCCCTTTAGCCCGCCAATTCCTGCGAATTGATTGGCCACGAACTGATGGGGCGTGCCGACGATGTTGACGGCAAAATGGCCGAACCGCTCCACGACAGGCCATGTGGACGATGAACGGTTGAGCGCAACAAGAATCCGCGGCGGATCGACTGACAGCGCCGTTGCCGACGTTACCGTAGCGCCCGTACGCGCATCGCCCTCGCCCGCCGTAATAACGCTGACGCCGCCCCCGAGCGTTCTCAGGGCTGCCTTCAGGCTGTCGGCATCGGCCGCCCTGCCCGCCACCGGCTCCCGAAGATTGATGAATTGTTGATCCTTGGCCGCATATTGCAATGTCATCACATGGCTCCTGAAACAGCTGAATTCTCTACAGCTAACAGCCGGGAAGGGGGCAGAAATAGACATCGTTTTCCATAATACTATTAGTCTATAGAAATAATGTTTTTTAAGCCTGCGTCACGCCTTCCGCCACTCTGAAACCGCTCAGGACCCCGAGACCAGCTTCACATTACCGCCGTGGCCGCCGCCACCGAACGCCTGCTTGGCGCCAAAGGAAGATCGGATTTCATTTCGCGGTCCCGCAAGGCCGATCTCCGGAAACAGAAGTTCAGAGATACGATAGGCTTCTTCCAGGTGAGGATAGCCGGAAGCAATGACCGTATCGATTCCGAGTTCCTGATATTCCTTAAGCCGCGCTGCCACCGTCTTTGGTGATCCGACCAGCGCGGTACCCGCGCCAGACCGCACAAGGCCAATTCCCGCCCACAAGTTGGGAGACACTTCCAGTTTGTCGCGCCGACCATTATGAAGCGCCTGCATCCTCGCCTGCCCGACGGAATCCGATGCCTTGGAGAAAACCTCCTGAGCGGAGGCGATCGTCTCGTCGGAAAGCTTTGAAATCAGCTTGTCCGCATCGGCCCAGGCTTCCTCGTCAGTCTCACGCACGATGAAATGCAAACGGATACCGAAGGTCACCTTCCGTCCCTTCTTGGCGGCGGCAGCGCGCACCTTGGCGATTTTCTCCGCCACCTGCGCCGGCGGCTCGCCCCAGGTCAGGTACTTATCGGCAAGACCAGCCGAAAACTCGATGCCGGCATCGGAAGAGCCGCCGAAATAAAGCGGCGGGCGCGGCTCCTGCACCGGCGGCAAACCAAGCTTTGCGTCGATCGCCTTGATGTAGTTTCCATCGAGGTGTGCCTTGCCGGTCTCGATCAGCGAATTGAACACCTGGAAGAACTCGTCGGCGTGGTCGTAACGCTCATCATGTGGCAGGAAAATGCCGTCACCGGCCAGTTCCTGCGCGCTGCCGCCGACCACGATGTTGAGCAGCAGTCGGCCGTGGGAAACGCGATCGAGCGTGGAGGCAAGCCGCGCATAATAGGCAGGTGATGCCACGCCCGGGCGAATGGCGACGAGGAACTTCAGTTTTTCGGTATAAGCGGCAAGATTAGCCGCCAGGATGAAGGATTCCTCACATGCAACGCCAGTAGGAATGAGGACGCCGGAATAACCAAGCCGGTCGGCGGCCTGCGCAATTTCACGGAAATAGCCAGGGTCAGAAGGGCGCGACAGATCGTCCGAGCCGAGATAGCTGCCATCGCCTGACGAGGGTATGAACCATAAAAAATCGAGAGGGTTATCGCGCGTGCTCATTGACTGGTCCTTTGCAAAATGCCCTCGGGCAATGCGACGTGTTGAGAAAAGGGTAGCCACTTACCCGTCGTATTGAAGAAATGTCGTTCCAATTTCGAACGGCGGAAGAGAGTTTCTCACCTATGCCGCTGCTGCCCTGAAGAAAGAATTGAGCTCTTTTTCTAGCGCCGAAAACACCGGATAGAGCCCGAACGTGCCCGAAAAAACCCGTTTCAGGACGCTCCAACGTCAGCCGGCAAATTCTCGCCCTGTCCCACCGTTCTTGAGAACGGCCGGGGCCTCGGCGTTGTCGCCTCCACGCTCGTCTTCAATCGCTCAAAAAGAGCATAACCTTCAGGCCACCGCCCATGGCCGCTTGCGATGTTGATATGCCCGGCCGCACCAAGATTGGTAACATTGCTGCCCCACAGTCGCGCGGTCTGCGCAAGCTGCTCGCCATTCATATATGGATCGTTTGTGCTACCCACGATAAGGCTTGGGAAGGTGAGCCGCCGTCTCGGAAAAACGCCAAAGCGGACGATGCAGGGATGCATCGTCTCAACGCGATCGAGATGGGCAGGCGCAACGAGAAGCGCTCCCTTGATCTTGGTGGCGAAGGGCCGTGAAGCCGCGTTCGCCACCAGCAGGCAACCAAGGCTATGGGCAACGATGTATGCCTTATCCACCGTTGCTAGCGCTGTTTCCAGACGGTCTATCCAGTCTTCAAGGACAGGGCACTGCCAATCGTCCTGTTCGACCAGCGTGGCCTCGGGATTATCCCGCAGCCAGTGCCGTTGCCAATGCCCTTCATCCGAGCCGTTCAAGCCGGGAACAATCAAGGTCGTACACATGCCTGCTCCATGGATGTGAATGATGTCGAGCAGCATCGCGAACTTTTTGCTGAAAGTACACGACGACAGTACTCAACTTGTTTCACGTCCCGAAAAAATGATCTAGGAATTATGGGTATATCATAATTAAATTTTTTTCAGAGGCGACGCAGCCCCCACATATCGGAAAATATTGCTCATAATTTCTATATAGAAAATATATGCAATATGGGCCTCCTCGACAGAAAGCTTTTCCTCTTCAGCGCTACAAAAGAAATATCGCTTTGTCGCGGCGGGACCGCCGGTTTGCCATTCTGATTACTGGAGAGGACCGCGCGTTCGAAACGTGGCACGTGGGCTTACGGTCATAAAATGGCGAGTCGGGCGAATGGATATGAGCGGAACGGGCGAATTTCTCTGGTACATTCCCAACGACGTCACGCCCGGCCATCGCGGCGACGCCGTCAGCGAAAGCCACAACAGCCTGGATACATTAACGAACCATGCCACCGCTCTGGAGGCACACGGTTGGAAGGGCGCTCTACTCGGCACGGGTTGGGGGCGACCGGATACCTTCACGGTCGCGGCAGCGCTTGCGGCCCGCACCACCACCTTCGAGCCGCTGATAGCCATCCGCCCCGGCTACTGGAAGCCTGCCAATCTTGCATCCGCTGCCGCCACGCTTGATCAGCTCTCGGGCGGAAGAGTGCGGATCAACGTCGTCTCCGGCCGGGACGAACTTGCGGCCTACGGCGACGAAGAGAGCGATCAGGCGCAACGCTATGCGCGTACGAAGGAATTCATGCGTCTGGTGCGGCGGCTTTGGACCGAGGAATCCGTTACGTTCAATGGTGACCATTTTCGAGTAAAGAACTCCACCGTCCTACCCCGCATCGCTCCACGCAACGATCGGCCGCACCCGAAACTTTATTTCGGCGGCGCCTCGGATGCGGCTGAGCAGGTTGCCGCAACCGAGGCCGACGTGCAGCTTTTCTGGGGGGAACCCCTTGCTGGCGTGCGCGAGCGGATCGAAAGGCTGAGGCACCTCAGCGCAGCACTCGGTCGGGATCTCCCGCCGCTGCAGTTCGGACTGCGTATTACCACCCTGGTGCGGGAAACAACGGCGCAGGCGTGGCGGGATGCAGAAGCGAAAGTTGCCGAGATGGCCGCCAGCAGCGGCGTCCGCTGGAACGACCACCTGCAGGCAATAGCGGTCGGCCAACGCCGCCTGCTGGAACTCCACCATCAAGGCGACGTGCTTGATGATAATCTTTACACGGCCCCGGGGAAATTCGGCGGCGGCGGCGCCGCAACGACGTGGCTGGTCGGTTCGGCGGAAGATGTCGCCGCATCGCTTAAAAAATACCAGGCGCTGGGCGTCAGCCATTTCATCCTTTCGGATACGCCATATCTGAAGGAAATAAAGCGGCAGGGCGACGCCCTTCTGCCGCTTCTGCGGGACTGAGAGCGTCAGCCCGCTACCTTCAAGGGCGAGGTATTTTTATTGAGCTGTGGCAGGATCGAAGCGAAGTCAGATAGAATCTGACGATAGTCCTCAGACTGGAACTCGTAAGGCAACTCCAGGCGGAACTCCGAGACATGCGGCAAGACCGGATCGCGCGAGAGAGTTTCCAGGATCTTTTCGGTAGAGCCGACGATATCGGGCAGGAAAAGCGTACGGCGTGCACCATGTGGTGCGCGCGTGCGCTTGTCGCGCTCCGCAACGAACTCCGCGTACCGGCGCCGGGTCGCGGGGCTGGCGCTGTCGGTCGGCAGGATAACAC
>NZ_JBQYSN010000046.1:0-36423 GCF_052686535.1 Agrobacterium sp. DKPNP3
GTCCGACCGTTACCACACCCATTGCGATCCGCGCCTCAACGCTGATCAGGCGCTGGAACTGGCATTCCTGCTGTCCGAGCGCATGAAGAGCGGTCGCGACGAAAAGCGTCTGGCGATTGCCAACGCCTGATCGGGGCGATTAACGTATAAAACAAAAAAGCCGCCGGGAGACCCTCCGGCGGCTTTTTCGTGCGTGGTGTTGATTATTGCACCAGCGCGGGCTGCTGGCAGCGGACATCCGTGACCCGCACATCGGCTTCGCCGATCTTGACGCCGAGGACGAGGAGCACGTTGTAGAGCAGCTGGTCCACCGGCGCGGTGACTGTCGCGAGCGTGTTGGCCAGCGCCGACTGGACGCCTGCGAGCCCCCCCAGATCAAGATTGATGAAGAGAAGCCTGATATCGAGATTGAGATTCTTCAGAAGCGAACTGACAAGCGTCGTGACAGTGTCCTTGGTCGAGACGCTCTTGATCTTGGCTTGCGTAATATCCGACTGGGTGAAGGTGAGTTTTGTCTTCGTCATGTTGGTGGCGTTGATGAGGGCGCTGCCATTGATGGCGAGCAGCGTCGAATCCACGATCGCCGCTTTCGTCACGCGCGGGTCCCTGCCGAAATTGGCAAAGGCCGTGGTATCGACATTGCCGAGCGCGATTTCCGCAACGCCGGGAACGACTTCGACATCCACGGTGCCCTGTCCGCCGCCTGTGCATCTGATATCGGCAAGCCGTGCTTCGGCATGGGCGACTTCTACATAAAGCGGAAGATTGATTTTGAGGCCGGCAAGGGTCTGAAGGCCATCGACCACGACATTGACTGCGAGCCGCGTCTGCGCCGTGCGCACGATGGTGCCCTGGCCGCCAACGGCGAGCGACGGCGTTTCGACGGGCGGTTCGCCAATGGCGAGCGTTGCCTTGACGGAGGCGAGCCCGAGCAGATTGGCATTGAGATTGAGGCCAAGCTGTTTGCCGCCATTACCGGCAACAGCTGCGGCGTTGATGAGATCAAAGACGCCCGCGGTGACTTTCAGGTTTTCGCCGGTTCCAATCAGCTTGTCGGAGAGGGGGCCGAGATTGAGGATTTCCTCGAGCTTGATCTTGACGTTGCTTTTGTTGACGGTCTTCTGGAGCGTGTTCAAGACGGTAACGACGGCCGGTTGCAGGCCCGTGGTTTTCGTCAGCACTTCCAGAAATTTGCCGTAGCTGATCTCTGTCTGCAGAACGTCCTTATAGGTGCCGGCGGTCAGGTTAAGATCGATGGCCAGCGCCTCGACGATCTTCAGCGCATTGACATCGGCCGCGACAAGCGCCTGATAGTCCATGAGTTTCAGCGACACGGTCGTGCCGAGAAGGCCGCCAAGCAGGCTGTTGAGGATGCCCTCATCCAGACTGGCGAGGCGCGATCCCACCGAAAACGCGGCGATCTTCTGTGACGAGGCGGTGCCGACTGCGGAGACCTTCGGCGGCGTTGTGAAGGCGGAGGCAAAGAATATCTGCCCCTGTTCGACGATGTTCACCTTGATCGCGTTGGTGGGGAGCGCATTATCGACGAAACGCTGGCCCACCGGCACGGTCGCATCCGGCTCGTAGTGACCTTTGATGACCTCCGCATAGCCCTTGCTGGTCGCGAACTCATTGAGCGGATCGAAGGGTTGCAGCCCCTCGGCGGTCAGCAGCCCCTTATCCGTCTTGACGCCGAGGTCCATGCCATTGAGGGCGAAATATTGCTGGACTGCTTTTTCCGGATCGGCAGCGTTTGCCGCCCCGGAAATTGCCGCGAGATCGGCTGTCTGCTGCAATTGCCGTTTCTGCAATGTGAGGTTACCGTAATCGACACCCAGCGCCAGAATACCGATGAAAAGCGGTGCGGTGAGCCCGGCGGAAATGGCGATATTGCCGCTCTTATCCTTCAGGAAGCGGGGGAGCAGGGAATGAAGATGTCGCATGTCATGCTCCTCCGATCCGGATGGTTGAAAAGCGCCGGATGACCGGCTCGGGCAGGGTGTAGCTGTAGAGGCTCCAGATCGGCAGGTTGCTGGCGTCGTATTCCACTTTCACCGTAAACTGGTTCGCATTGGCAGGATCGGTGGCGACATTTACGGTGAAGCGGGTCTTGTCCATGAAAGCGTAGCTGAGGTCGCTTTTGGTTACGAAGTCGCGAGCCAGTTGCTGGCGTTCGGTCGTGTTGAGGCCGGCGACGGCTGTTCGAGCCGCGTCGGCTGCAATCTGCTGAACCGAATAGGCCGCCATGAGGTAAATACCGTAGGCGATCATGGTGAGCAGGACGAGAAAGAAGATCGGAGCAACAATGGCGAACTCGACGGCAGATGAGCCGGCTCTGTCGCGAAGGAAACGCACTGCATTACGCATAAAGCACCCCCGTTCCTAAAGGCACCCAAGGTTCGATGCCTTGTTTTATTATTTTCGGAAATGCTAATTTATAGGCGTTAATTTTTTGTTGATGCCGCCCTTATGGGTTGCAGGACATCTTAAACATTCGCGTCCGCTTCAGATCAGTCGGAGACCCTTGAAGCTGGCATGGCCGTCCTTGCCAATGATGATATGGTCGTGGACAGTGATGCCAAGCGGCTTTGCCGTCTCGATAATGGTTTTGGTCATCTCGATATCCGCACGCGAAGGGGTTGGATCCCCACTGGGATGATTATGAATTAAAATCAACGCTGTAGATGAAAGTTCAAGCGCCCGGCGAACGATTTCGCGCGGGTAGACCGGCGTGTGGTCCACGGTTCCCTGTCCCTGAACTTCGTCGGCAATCAGGACATTTCGCTTGTCGAGGAAGAGAATGCGGAATTGTTCCCGCGTCTCGTAGGCCATGGCGGCATGGCAATAGTCGATGACCGACGACCACGAGCCGAGAACCTGCTTGTTGCGGATTTCGCTTTTCAGCATGCGTTGGGAGACGGAGGCGACAAGCTTCAGGTCGAGCGCGACGGCCTCACCCACGCCCTTCACCTCCTGCAACAGGGCCACCGGCGCCCCGAGCACGCCGCCGAGAGTGCCAAACCGGGCAAGCAGCGCCTTTGCGATGGGTTTTGTATCGCGCCTCGGGATCAGCCGGAACAACAGAAGCTCCAGCAATTCATAATCGGCCAGCGCTGCATCCCCGCCATCGCGGTAGCGCGCCCGCAACCGGTCCCGGTGACCGTGATAGTGAGCGGCATCCGCTTCGTGTTCCGTAGCGGCTGCGGCCCGCGCGGCGTTCTTCGGTGCGCTTCGCGGTTCGGCAAAAAAGCCGCGCTCGTCTGCCCCTTCGAAAAGGTCGCCTTCGCCCGCCTCGAAGCCTGACGTCGGAGAAAGATCGGCGGAAGGCGGGGCGGGGCGTTTTGCCATGGATGGTGTGGCCTTAAGCGAGTGGCGGCAGGCCCGGGCGATCAAGGCCGCCCGGCGACAGCGTGAAAATTTCACAGCCGGTGGCGGTGACGCCGACGGCATGTTCGTATTGCGCGGAAAGCGACCGGTCGCGAGTGACCGCCGTCCAGCCATCGGAAAGCACCTTCACATGCGGCTTGCCGAGATTGATCATCGGCTCGATGGTGAAAATCATGCCTTCGCGAATTTCCGGGCCTTCCTCGGGGTGGCCGTAATGCAGGATGTTCGGTGTATCGTGGAACAGGCGTCCGACGCCATGGCCGCAGAAATCACGCACGACAGAGCAGCGCTCAGCTTCCGCATAGGCCTGGATCGCGGCGCCGATTGCCCCGGTTCGCGCACCGGGCTCGACTGCCGCAATGCCGCGCATCAGGCATTCATAAGTTACTTCCATCAGACGTTCGGCGGCGCGTTTGATCTGGCCGACAGGATACATGCGGCTTGAATCGCCATGCCAGCCGTCAAGCACGTAGGTCACGTCGATATTGACGATATCGCCCTCGCGCAGCGGCTTTTCGTCTGGAATGCCGTGGCAGACCACATGGTTGATCGAGGTGCAGACGGACTTCGTATAACCGCGATAATTGAGCGTCGCCGGCAACGCGCCATGATCAGCGCCGAATTCGAAGACGAAACGGTCGATGGCGTCGGTCGTCACACCCGGCTTGACGATGGCCGCCAGCTCATCGAGGCAACGCGCTGTCAGCTGGCACGCCTTGCGCATGCCATCGAAATCCTCAGGCGTATAAAGGCGGATGACGCCCGTATTCTTGAGGGGGGCGGAGGCTGCGTCGATATAGGTGACCATCATAGTGCTTTCTGTCTCTTCACGTCCCTGTTCATAAAACAGCCGGACGCCATTCGTCCATCTTAACCGTTCCGCTGACCGAAATTTGTGTCGGCGAGACCGCGCATTTCACCGCATAGGCTTCCACCCCGCGCGCCATTGCCCGTGCGAAAGCCAGCGCATAGACCGGATCGAGATCGTCGCAGATGCGCATGCGGTCGCAATCGTCGCGCTGGATGAGATAGAGCATCACCGCACGGTGACCAAGTTCCACGGCGTCACCCAACTCCTCCAGATGTTTGGCGCCGCGTTTGGTTGCGGTATCGGGGAACTCGGCAAGGCCCTTTTCGCGCATGAAATGCACGTTCTTGACCTCCACATAGGCGTCCGGCCGGCCGGGGTCGGATAGCAGGAAATCGATGCGAGAGTTGCGGCCGTATTTCTGTTCGCGCCGGATCGTCGAATAACCCCCAAGTTCCGGGATGCGGCCGTTGATTATGGCTTCTTCCGCCAGCCGGTTTGGCATGCCGGTGTTGATGCCGACGACGGTGTCATCGGCCTCGACCATTTCCAGCATGTGGCGATATTTGCGGGTGGGACTGTCGTGCTGAGATAGCCAGATGCGGGACCCTGGCGTCGTCAACCCGCGCATGGAGCCGGTATTGGGGCAGGAGCCGGTGATCTCAGTGCCGTCCTCCAGAACGGCATCGAAGAGGAAGCGCTTGTAGCGGGAAATCAGCGTCGCTGGAATGAGCGGGGGTGTGAAGAACATCGTGCCAGAAGGATCAGGTGAAGGGCAGGGGTCAGGACAGGACGTAGATCCCCGGCGCATTGCCGAGCACCGGGCGCTTGCCATCCCCGGGTTTGCGGGCATTTACCTTTTCGGTGTCCTGGCTCTCGATCCATTTCTGCCAGTGGACCCACCAGGAACCCTTATGTGGCGTGGCGGCGGCCTGCCAGGCTTCGAAGTCTCCGGATGGTGACGGGCCAGTCCAATACTCATATTTTTCAAGCTGGGGCGGATTGACGACGCCGGCGATGTGGCCGGAAGCACCAAGCACGAATTCCACCGGCCCGCCGAACAGGGCAGCACCCGCAAAGACCGATTTCGCAGGCGCTATATGGTCGTCGCGGGTCGCGAGATCGTACACCGGTATTGTGATATCGCCGAGATTGATGCGCTTGCCGCCAACGCGCATCAGCCCGCGGGCCAGATTGTTTTCGAGATAACAATTGCGCAGGTAGAATGAGTGGCAGGCGGCGGTCACCCGGGTCGAATCGGAGTTCCAGTAGAGCAGGTCGAAGGGCATCGGTTCCGTTCCGCGCAGGTAATTATCGACCACATAGGGCCAGATAAGATCGGAGGCGCGCAGCATGTTGAAAACGGTGGCCATGATCGAGCCGTCGAGATAACCGACTGCCTGCATATGTTTGTCCAGCGCCGTCAGCTGGCCGTCATCGATAAAAACCTTGAGATCCCCAGCGTGGATGAAATCGGTCTGGGCAGCGAGAAGCGTGGCGCTGCGAATGCGCTCCTCGCCGTCCTGCGCGTGAAGCGCCAGCGCCGAGGCCAGAAGCGTGCCGCCGACACAATACCCGATGGCGTTGATTTCCTTTTCGCCGGTCTCCGCCTCGATGGTCTCCAGCGCGAAACCGATGCCCTCGCTGACGTAATCGTCCCAGCTCTTTTGCGCGAGGGTCGCATCCGGGTTCACCCAGGAGACCATGAAGACGCTGTGGCCCTGTTCGAGGCACCAGCCGACAAAGGACTTTTGCGGGTTGAGATCGAGAATGTAGAATTTGTTGATCCAGGGCGGCACCATCAGCAAGGGACGTTTGAAGACCTTGTCGGTGGTCGGCTCGTAATGGATGATTTCGCAGAGCGGGCTTCTCGCCACGACCTTGCCTGGCGTGACGGCAATGTTCTGTCCGATGACGAATTTGCTGTAATCGGTCTGGCGCAGCTTCAGGTGGCCATTGCCGGCCGCCACATCCTCCGCCAGTTGCGCCATGCCCTTGACGAGGTTCGCGCCGCTGGAGGCGACCGTCTCACGGAAGACCTGCGGATTTGTGAAGACAAAATTGGCGGGCGAAAGCGCTTCGGTGACCTGCCGCATGTAAAACTGCGCCTTGGTCCGGGTATGGTCGTCCAGTCCGTCTGCTTCCGTCACCATCCGGTCGGCAAAACCGACCGTCGTCTCGTAAGCTTTGAGCAGAAAATCGAAGAACGGATTAGCCTGCCAGTCAGCATCGGCGAAACGCTTGTGTCTGCGCTGTGCAGGACCGCTTTCGACCCTATTGTCCGGGGCCGAATCGGCCTCGCCGGAAAATTGCGCGACCGATTTCGCCCAAAGATCGTAATAGCTGGAAAGCAGGTGGGTCTGCGCCTCGAGCGACCGTTTCGGTTCCGCCATCCAATATTCGGCGACATCTGACAGCGTCTTCACCAGATCGGTCACGGGATCGGCCGTTGTCTTGGGGATATCGCCACGCTCGCGCGGAGCCAGCCATTCGGAGGCGGCCTTGCCGAGGTTTTCGAGCGCACGGGCGATGTTGAGTGCGAAGGCTTCGGGGTCGCGGATCAGGTAGGCTTCGGCGGATGTGGCGTCGAAGCCGGGCGTTTCGCCACCCTTTTTCTCAGCCCCGCCGTCAACACCTGCCATGCACCATCCTCCGCCAAATTTGTGTTTGCACATTCTGCATGAAAACGAATACAAGTTCCACCAGCAAGGGGAGGCCGCAACAGGCCAACCGCGGTCGAATTCGATATCGGCAGATATCCTTACAGGCGGAACATGACGATGGGCAAGCATATGCGCACATTCGGACCAAATGCGGAAAATGCCGCGAGAATCGCTGTGCTTTCGCTTTCCGGCGCGATGCTTGTGACCGCGCTTGCTGCCTGCAAGGCTCCCGAGCCGATCGTCGCACCCGCCCATATGCGCCGCCCCGCGACCGAAATCGTCGGCCCACGCCCGGTCAGCGACACGGCGGTCAGCCAGAAGCGGGACACCGGCACCTATCCGACCTTTTCCCAGCCGCTGACGGCGGCGGGCAGCCAGATGGGCGACGACGAGGCCTCCAAGATGGAAACGAGTCTCACACGTCTCGGCACCGCGCGCCGCAACGGCCAGATTTCCGAAGCCGAATATAAGCGCCGGGTGGCCGAGTTGCGGGCGCTCGCCGAAAACCAGAAGCCGGTCGAGACGCCTGCGTCGCAGTGAGATCATGTCGCGCGGTTTGCGCGATATAAGTCTTGAGATGGAGCGAGCTCATGCCTCTTGTCTCTTCTCCCCCCGCCGGGGAGAAGTCCGCGGCAGCGGAAAGAGGGGGCAAGCTCTCAGAAATCCTGCACCGTGCCCCTCTTTTCATCCGACCCTTCGGACCACCTTCTCCCCGGCGGGGAGAAGACACTCGCGGCGGTGCCGAGTTCTCCCGACAATCGCATTTGTGGGCTGAGCGTCACGCGGGCATGACAACATAACCCATTCTTTACCCTGCCTTTGAACCAACTGCTTACTGAAGATGTTAAGCCGATGGAGGCGTTTTCCGCTTAGGATGCAGCCATAACAAACAGACCGCTGAAAAAGCGGGGCACAGGGTGAAACATCATGAAATTCATTGCCGCGTTGCTGGTTCTTGCCGGTTTCTCGCTTGCACCCGCCCAGGCGCGAGCGCCTCACATCGATTTTGGAACATCCGCGCCTCAGGGGCGATGATCGAGAGGCGCGACGGTCAGTCGTTGCCGGCGGCTTCGCTCAGAGCATTGAGATCAGGCACTGTGATGTGGCGGTTGTTCTCGATACGGATAATGCCTTCCTTACGCAGCTTGGTCATCTGCCGGCTAACGGTTTCGATGGTGAGGCCAAGGAAATCGGCTATATCGGCGCGGGAAAGCGGCAGGTCGAAGCAGGATTTGTCGTCGTTTTCCGGGTCGATATGGGTGGCGATCATGTAAAGGAAGCTGGCAACCTTCTCCTGCGCCGATTTGCGCCCCAGTGTCAGCATCCAGTCGCGTGCCTCATCCAGCTCCTTCAGCGACTGGGTGTGGAGCTTGCGTTCCATATCAGGCACTTCGGAGACCATGCGGTCAACGACGCGGCGGGGAAAAAGGCAAATCTCCACATCGGTTGCCGCTTCCGCCGTCATCTTGCTTTCCGCCATGAAGGGGCGGCCGAGAAAATCGGGGGCAAATTGCAGGCCGACGATCTGCTGGCGGCCATCCGACATCATTTTCGAAAGCTTCACGACGCCGTTCAGGATGTTGCCGTAGGAGGTGACCAGTTCACCCTGCCCAAGAAGCTCATTGCCGGCTTCCAGCTTTTTGCGGCTGGAATGGCGGTTGAGGTCGCAAAGCTGCTGGGGTGTCAGCGTGCTGCAAAGACCGCCGTGGCGCGCCTCGCAGGAGCGGCAAACGACGGGCTCTTCCGAATTGTGGATGGTCTTCTGCAGCGTGTCCATAAGCCTGTTCCAATGCTGGCTTTGCGGGACGATTGCGACCGCTGATATCGGCCGCGGTCTTCATAAAGAGCTTCGCGCTGTAGCCGTCGTCCCCGCGTCTACTTTAGGGAGAACTTATGGCGCAATTTGATTGAAGTCAAAGTTGCAAACTGTCGCAGCCGGTATTGAAAGAGGGGAAATCGACAATTTCTTGATAAAAGGCAAATCGGGTGATGAGTACCGCGCTTCTTTCCAAATATTCCGGGCCCGTTCCGCGTTACACCAGCTACCCGACCGCCCCGCATTTCCATGAGGGAATCGATGATGTTGTTTATCGCGGCTGGCTCGGTGCGCTCACCCACAGGAATCGCCTCTCGCTTTACCTGCATATTCCCTATTGCGACAGGCTGTGCTGGTTCTGTGCCTGCCATACCAAGCACACGCTGAAATACGAGCCGATTGCTATTTATCTTGAAGCACTTAAGCAGGAGATTGCTGCGGTCGGCGCGCTTGTTTCGCCCGATGCTGTGGTGGGTGCCGTGCATTTCGGCGGCGGCTCGCCCACCATGCTTGACCCTGAAGACATGCAGGACCTGATGGACTGTCTGCGGCGTCACTTCACTTTCGGGCTCGCACCGGAAATCAGCGTCGAGATGGATCCCAACGATCTGGACGACAGCCGCTATGACGCGCTTGCCGAAATAGGCATGTCGCGGGCGAGCCTCGGAGTGCAGGATTTTGATGACAAAGTGCAAAAAACCATCAATCGGATCCAGTCCTTCGAGCAGACGAAATCCGTGGTGGACGCCGTGCGGGCGAGGGGCGTGCGTTCGGTCAATTGCGACATTCTTTATGGATTGCCGTTTCAGACCTGCGAGACACTGAAAACAACTGTCGATCAAATCATATCGCTCGACCCCGATCGTATCGCGCTTTTCGGCTATGCCCATGTGCCGTGGATGAAGAAACACCAGTCTCTTATCCCGGAACATGCCCTGCCTGACATTGCCGAACGTTACCGCCAGATGACCATGGCGGGCGAGATGCTCCAGCGCGCCGGTTACAGGCAGATCGGGCTCGATCATTTCGCCAAGCCTTCCGATACCCTGTGCAAGGCGGCAGAAGCTGGGGCTTTGCGGCGGAATTTCCAGGGCTATACCACCGATACTGCCGATGCGCTGATCGGACTTGGCGCATCCTCCATCGGCCGCCTGCCGCAGGGCTATGTGCAGAACATGGTGGCGACGGCCGAATATCAGCGCATGGTTGGCAAGGGCGGCCTGGCCGCCGTCAAGGGGATCGAACTGTCGCCTGACGATCATCTTCGCTCGCACGTGATCGAAAGGCTGATGTGCGACTTCTCCATCGATCTCTCTGACTTGCAGCGCCGTTTCGGCAAGGTGAGCCAAGCCGTGAGGGATGAAGCGCAGCAATTTGCCGCTGGCGACAGGGACGGCATTGTGCGTCTGGATGCCGGTATTTTTGCCGTAACCGAGGCTGGAAAGCCATTCGTGCGTAACATCGCGGCAATCTTTGACAGCTATCTCGGCAATGGAAGGGGCCGGCATTCGGTTGCTGTTTAGGCAACAGTTTCAGGGCAAATTTCAAACTTGCGTCACGAAACCATTGGCTTTTTTGCGCGACTTGCCTATGTGGTGCGTCAGACAGAATAATTCAGACGAACGACAATAAGGATTATGGGCGTGACAGCTACATTCGACAAGGTTGCCGACATTATCGCCGAAACCAGCGAAATCGACCGCGAAACCATTACGCCGGAGAGCCACACGATCGACGATCTGGGCATCGACAGCCTCGACTTTCTTGATATCGTTTTTGCGATCGACAAGGAATTCGGCATCAAGATTCCGCTCGAGCAGTGGACGCAGGAAGTCAACGAAGGCAAGGTTTCCACGGAAGAATACTTCGTGCTGAAGAACCTCTGCGCCAAGATCGACGAATTGCGCGCGGCCAAGGGCTGAGACGAAGATGCCCGCGTCGAGCGGGCATTTCTTTTTAAAGCTCGCCGTCATGGCGGGTTAAACCGACCAGAGACGGGCCGGACGGATGCTGCTTGAATATTTTCAGATGATCGACAAGGTTGAAGCCGTGGACATGGCGACGCGCACGTTGAAAGCGCGGTCTGTCGTACCTGAAAACAGCCCTGTTTTCGAAGGCCACTTTCCCGGCATGCCACTGGTTCCGGGTGTGCTTCTGATCGAGACTATGGCACAGGCCTCCGGCATGATGGTTCTGGCGTTTTCCGACTTTGCCTCCATGCCGTTCCTGATGTCGGTCGATAGCGCCAAGATGCGCACCTTCGTGGAGCCCGGCGCTATTCTGGATATCGAAGCGGTGCTTGAGCATGACGGTTCAGGCTTTGCGGTGACCAAGGCCAAGATCACCTCTGCCGGCAAGAAGGTCTGCGACGCGCAGCTGAAATTGCGCACCATGCCCTTCAGCGAAATACCGCTCGGGCCAATCGTCAAGAAGCGGGCCGAGGAAGTCGGCCTGATGGCGGCGATCGCCGCGGATGCGCAGAAGTAAATTTTTTTAATCGTTTCCAAGGAGAGCGTTTTTCCCGTCGGCCCGTTTCTGGCGCATGAAAATCGTGGGTTCGCGACGACGGAGCGGGCCTTCGCCATTGCCAATCTGCGTCGCGCGCTTTATTCCGCAACGCATGACGTGGTTGTTCACAACCGCTGTGGATAGCCGTGACCGCCTCACGGGGCCGGCTGCAAAGGATGACAGACGATGAAATCTGACAATGATGTGGTGATAACAGGGGTCGGCATCGTGACCTGTCACGGCGTTGGCAGCCAGGCGCATCTGGCGCTTCTTTCTGGAGCCGCCGCGCCGGAGCCGGTTGTCGAGACCGAAAAATTCAAGCCGTACCCCGTTCATCCCATGCCTGAGATCGACTGGTCGGCCCAGATCGCCAAGCGCGGCGACCAGCGCCAGATGGAAAACTGGCAGCGTCTCGGCGTTTTTGCCGCTGGTCTTGCGCTCGATGATGCCGGCCTGAAGGAAAACGCCGAAGCCTGCGCCACCATGGATATGATCGTTGCTGCGGGCGGCGGCGAGCGCGACATCAATGTCGACACGCTGATCGTCGACGAGGCTTTGAAGCGCAACGACCGCGAAAAACTGCTGAACGAAAAGCTGACGACCGAACTGCGCCCGACGCTGTTTCTCGCCCAGCTTTCCAACCTGATGGCCGGCAATATCTCCATCGTGCACAAGGTCACCGGGTCGTCCCGCACCTTCATGGGCGAAGAAGCGGCCGGGATTTCCGCCGTCGAAACCGCATTTCATCGCATTCGTTCAGGCGAATCGAGCCACGCTCTCGTGGGCGGCGCCTTCTCCGCCGAACGTCCCGATATGATCCTGCTGTTCGAAGCCATCGGCGCGCATGCGCAGGGCGAGTGGCAGCCCCTGTGGTCGCGCGAAGGGCATGAAGGCGGCGGCATGATCTCCGGCTCGCTCGGAGCCTTCCTGGTTCTTGAATCGCGCAAACATGCCAGTGAGCGCGGCGCGCGCATCTATGCCCGCATCGACGCCATCGAGGGTGATCGCGGCAGCCGCGACGACGGCAAGATGGAAAAGCGCATGGAGCGCCTGCTTGCGCCCGCAACGGACAGCGCCGCGACCGTGGTATTTTCCGGCGCCAGTGGCCTCGACGACGTAACGGCGCGTGAGAAGCACATTCTCGAGAAAACTTTGCCGAAGGCCGCCATTCGTGGTTTCGGTGGTGTCACCGGTCATGGACTCGAGGCGCAGTTTCCGCTCGGGCTCGCACTGGCGGCGCTGACGCTTGAAAGCGGTGCCAAGGTTCCTACCTTCGACGCAAATGCGGAAAAGCCAATGGGCGAGGCGGCGACCGAGGCTGTCGTCACCACCGTTGGCCATGTCCGTGGCGAAGGTGTCGCCGTTCTGTCCCGTGACGTGTGAGGAGAATAGACCATGACCAATTTTAAGGATCATCTCGGTCGCCCGATAGTCGCCGTCACCGGCATGGGCATCATCACCTCGCTCGGTCAGGGGCTTCAGGACAACTGGTCGGCGCTGACGTCAGGCAAGTCGGGCATCCACAAGATCACCCGTTTCCCGACCGAAGGGCTTTCAACCCGGATCAGCGGGACGGTGGATTTCATCGATATTCCGGTTCCGAATTCGGTCGAGCGCTCCTATGCCTTTGCCCGCGAAACCACCATAGAGGCGCTGGCTCAGGCTGGCATCTCCGGTGACTTCGACGGCCCGCTGTTTCTCGCGGCACCGCCGATCGAGCCGGAATGGAGCGCCCGTTTCGAACTGGCCGACCGGTCTCCGCCGGCCTCCCAGCCGGGTGACGCCTATGAGCGGTTCCTGACGGCCTTCCGTCAGCGTCCCGATCCGGCATTCCAGGAAGCAGCACTTTTCGGTGCGATTTCCGAACGCCTTTCCGACCGTTTCGGTACCCGCGGCCTGCCGGTCACGCTGTCGACCGCCTGTGCATCGGGCGCGACCGCGATCCAGCTTGGTGTCGAGGCCATTCGTCAGGGCCGCACCGAGCGGGCTTTGACGGTTGCGACCGATGGTTCCGTCAGTGCCGAAGCCCTGATCCGCTTCTCGCTTCTCTCGGCGCTTTCGACCCAGAACGATCCGCCGGAAAAGGCTTCCAAGCCGTTCAGCAAGGATCGCGATGGTTTCGTGATCGCCGAAGGGGCCGCAACGCTGGTGCTGGAATCCCTCGAAGCCGCCGTCGCTCGCGGCGCGAAGGTTCTCGGCATCATCAAGGGGGCAGGGGAAAAGGCTGACAGCTTCCACCGTACGCGCTCTTCGCCCGATGGCGGCCCGGCGATTGCGACGATCCGCGCGGCCCTGGCCGATGCGGGCGTGGCTGAAAGCGATATCGGCTATATCAACGCGCACGGCACCTCGACGCCTGAGAACGACAAGATGGAATATGGCTCGATGCTGGCCGTCTTCGGCGAAGGCCTGAAGAACATTCCGCTGTCGTCCAACAAGTCGATGATCGGCCATACACTGACCGCCGCGGGTGCTGTGGAAGCGGTGTTCTCGCTGCAGACCATGCTGACCGGCACCCTGCCGCCGACGATCAACTACAACAATCCCGATCCGACCATCACGCTCGACGTGGTGCCGAATGTGAAGCGGGATGCCGAGGTGGGTGCGGTTCTGTCGAACTCCTTCGGGTTTGGCGGGCAGAATGCCAGCCTTGTCATGACGCGGGAACCGGCTTAACCGGTTCGTTACAACAGGGGCGTTTCCGAACGACTTGCGGAAACGCGCCCGTTTCTTTGATTTCGCATTCCAGCTGCAAAACCGTTACAGAGTTTTGCTGGAATGATTTTAGATAACGCCTTCGGGCGAAGGACTGATATATGCGCGCTCTTCAACTCGTCGACGACCGGAAGCTCGAAAAAGTGGACCTGCCCGAACCGGACGCTCCGGGCCCGGGCGAGGTGACGCTGCGCGTCAAGGCCGTGGCGCTCAACCATATCGACGTGTGGGGCTGGCGCGGCATGGCTTTCGCCAAGCGCAAGATGCCGCTGACCATCGGTGCGGAAGCCTCCGGCGTGGTCGAGGCGATCGGTCCCGGCGTTTCGAATGTGCTGCCCGGTCAGCTGGTGTCGGTCTATGGCGCATGCACCTGCGGCCTGTGCAAGCCCTGCCGCGAAGGCCGTGACAATCTGTGCGAACATGTCCAGGGCGTCCACGGTTTCCATCTTGATGGTTTCGCGCAGGAAAAGATGAACATTCCAGCCCGCCAGCTCGTGCCAGCGCCGCATGGCATCGACGCGGTTGCCGCTGCCTTGGCACCGGTGACGTTCGGCACCGTCGAGCACATGCTGTTCGACAATGCCAAGCTAGAGCCGGGCGAAACCATTCTCATCCATGCCGGCGGTTCCGGCATCGGCACGGCGGCGATCCAGCTTGCCAAGAAGATGGGCTGCACCGTCATCACGACGGTCGGATCCGACGACAAGATCGAGCGGGCGAAGGCGCTCGGAGCCGATCATGTCATCAACTACCGGACCGACCGTTTCGAAGGCGTCGTGCGCAAGCTGACAAAAAAGAAGGGCGTCGATGTCGTGTTCGAGCACGTCGGCAAGGACACCTTCGTCGCCTCCATGTTCTCGCTGAAGCGCGGCGGCCGCCTGGTCACCTGCGGCTCCACCTCGGGCGTTTCGACCGAAATCAACCTGATGATGCTGTTCCAGCAGCAGCTGAAGCTGCTCGGCTCCTTCGGCTGCCGCATGGAAAACATGGCCAATGCCATGCAGAAGATGGCGCGCGGCATCGTTCATCCCGTCATCGATACCGAAGTCACCTTCGACGATATCGACCGGGCGCTGGAGCGCATGGAGACGCGCCAGGTCTTCGGCAAGATCGTGCTGCGGATGGACTGAACATCTTGAAGCTATTCCTGACACGGATTGTCCTGAAACTGGACCACTTCCGGCAGTGGCTGATTGCGACATTCGCCTTTGGCCTTCTCAATCTGCTGAAGCTTTTCCCCGCCGATGCGGGTATTCGCGCCGCCGACCGGCTGGCGCGCTTGGTGGGGCCGAAAACCGGCCGCCACAAGCTGATGCTTTACAATCTGGCCCGCGCTTTTCCGGAGAAATCCGAAGAGGAGCGGCTTGAGATCGCGATGGACAGCTGGGCTAATATGGGCCGGCTCGCGGCGGAATATGTGTTTCTCGACCGGCTGTTCGATTTCGATCCGGACAAGAACGAGCCTGGCCGCATCGAGGTTGAGGGCATCCCGACCTTCATGGAGCTACGCGACAATCCGCGGCCCTTTATCGTGTTTACAGCCCATAGTGGTAACTTTGAACTGTTGCCGGTTGCGGGTTCTGCTTTCGGCCTCAACGTAACGGTGCTGTTTCGTCCACCGAACAATCCGTTCGTCGCTGACAAGGTCTTCAACTTCCGCAAGGAGCGTATGGGCAATCTCGTGCCCTCGCATGCCGGTTCCTCCTTCGCGCTGGCCAGGCAGCTGGAAAAAGGCGGTGGCGTGGGTGTTCTTGTCGACCAGAAATTCGGCAAGGGTCTGACAACCAAGTTCTTTGGCCATGAGGTGCGGACCAACCCGCTTCTCGCAAAGCTCGTGCGTCAATTCAACTGCGATGTCTATCCCGCGCGGTGCGTGCGTCTGCCCGGCAATCGCTACCGGCTGGAGATCGAGCCGCGGGTCGACATTCCGCGCGACGACAAGGGAAATGTCGATATTCAGGCAACGGCGCAGCTTTTGAACGACAAGGTTGAAAGTTGGGTCCGCGAATATCCTGAACAATGGTTGTGGTATCACGACCGCTGGGATGTTAAGCACCGCATCTGACTGTTCTCGACGCGTTGTATTTTGCGCTTTTACAAGTTTCGGCGCAGTTTTTGCGGTTTTCAATCTTTTTTCATTTCAGCGGAACCTCATTTCTCGTTCATGGATTATCGAAATTGAAAAAATAGTCGTCGCTGTGATAATTTATTACAGTCCCGTGTCGTGGCGGCCTTTCGTTACGTCATTTTTAAGCGCGCAGGCGCTATAGCTCGGGGCAAGGGGCTCGTCGCGGTTCGTATTGGAGCCACTGCCCGTTCAGGGAGAGTTGGGTTGAAAGATTTGATTGAATTGTTCTGGCTGCGCTACACGGAACTGCAATCTGCCGTTGGTAAAAACGAGGCGGACAAGATTGCCGTGCTGGAGCGCGAGCTTGAACAGCTCCTCGAACGGGTTGTTGGACGCAAGACGGAAAACTCTGAAGACATCAGGGAACAGTTCCGCTTCGCCATCGATCTCCTCAACCATGAGGCGGAAGATCTGGGCTGCGTGCAGCGCAACTCCGAACTTCTGCGCACGCTGGTCGATCGTTACGTGGGTATGCCCTCCAAGGCAAAGGTCGTTGGCGACGAGGATGAAGACACGCTGGAGTGGCACCATCGCCACCTGATTCTCGACGAAGACATGCTGAACGATCTGGACGAGCCTGTTGTCATCGTGACGCCTGGTTACCGCGTCTCCTTCGCCAATTCTCTCGATGCCTTTCAGCGCAATGCGCCGGAGGGGCTCGTCGGTTGCCACATCGCCGAGCTTGTTGGCGTTCACCGGTTCCAGAACGACCTCAGAGAGAAACTCGATAATTGCTTCAAGGGCGACACGTCGAAATACACCTACGCGGAAGATCAGAACGGTCGGACCATCGTGAAGTCGCTTGAGATGTCGCCCTGCTATTCGTCTGCCTATAAACTCGTCGGTGCGATGGTGGTCATCCGCGAAATCGAAGATCGCAGACGCCGCGCCATGGCGTGAAGCCCGCGCGCGCCTCTGATGGCAACGGCAAGGCGCGCCGTTTCTATTCCGGCTAGTTCGGGAAGATGGTTTCCCATATAGTGGCGATCGACCATCCGGACGATGCGTCGATCAGAAGCTTCGTTGCCATGGCGAGGCAGGATGCCACCAGTAGCGGCCGGATAATTTTTGCCCCGTTCTTCATCGCGAATCGGGAACCGACCTGTGCGCCGATGAATTGGCCCACACCCATGGCAAGGCCCAGTTTCCACAAGACGGAGCCACCGATAGCAAAGACAATGAAGCCGCCGATGTTAGAGCCGAAATTCAGGAGCTTCGTATGGGCGGTGGCTTTCAGCATGCCAAAACCGGCAAGTGCGACGAAGGCGAGCATATAAAACGACCCAGCGCCCGGGCCGAAAACCCCATCATAAAAACCGATCAGCGGCGCGATCACCAGGCCGAAGACAAAAGGCGTGATGCGGCGATGGCTGTCGACGTCACTCATCTGCGGTTTTAGGGCGAAGTAAAGGGCGATGGCGATCAGCAGGAACGGCATGATCGTGCGCAGGACGCTCGAGGGCACGAAGCCGGCAGCGATCGCGCCCAGCGCCCCTCCCAGCATGGCCATCAGGGCCATCGGCAACTGCTCTCGCAGATTGACATGTCCCCGCCGCGCATAGGCTATCGTGGCGGAGGCAGAGCCGAACTGCGACTGCAGCTTGTTGGTGCCGAGCGTATCGAGTGGCGCAATTCCCATGATCAGCATGGCCGGAATGACGATGAGACCGCCGCCGCCGGCGATGGAATCGATAAAGCCGGCAAAGACGGCGACGCAGAAGAGGACGATGAAAACGTTGAGGGCGATGTCTTGCACTTGATGTGTCCGGGCAGGCGGAGGAAGAGGGCTTCTTCTTTCACCGAAAGGCCAAGCGCGCAATCTCTTTCTGTGCTTGAGGCGGCTGGCAGGGGATTGCGGTGCGGCCGCTTATCGTTATGTTTCCGTGGCGCAACGCGGCAAGGCCGGCTGGCGCCAGAGACAGACGGATGAGGGCATTATGCATAAAGTGATATTCGATACGGACCCGGGTGTAGATGATGCGATGGCGCTTCTTTTTCTGCACCGCCACCCCGATATCGATCTGATCGGCGTCACCACTGTTTTCGGCAACGCGCCCATCGATATTACCACCCGCAATGCGCTCTTCCTCAAGCGGGAATGGCAGATGACGGCGCCGGTTGCCAAGGGTGCTGGTATAACCTTCGATCCCGCCCGCAAGGAAGGCCACTGGCCGACCTTCATCCATGGCGAAAACGGCCTTGGCGATATCGATATTCCTGACACCATCGATCTGCCGCTCGATCCGCGTCCGGCGCATCGCTTCATCATCGAAACGGTGAAAGCCAACCCCGGCGAGGTGACGCTGATTGCCGTTGGCCGCATGACCAATCTGGCCCTGGCGCTGCGGGAGGAACCCGATTTCGCCGCGCTGGTGAAGGACGTCATCGTCATGGGCGGTGCTTTCGATATCAACGGCAACGTTTCGCCGGCGGCAGAGGCCAATATTCACGGCGATCCGGAAGCGGCCGATCTCGTTTTCACCGCGCCGTGGCGCGTGGTTGTTGTTGGTCTCGATGTCACGACGAAAACCGTGATGACGAGCGCCTTCATGGCAGAGATGGCAGAGACGGGGGGCAAGCCGGTGCAACTGCTGTCCGACTTGTCGCAATTCTACATCGATTTCTACAAGACCCGCACGGGTGACGGCATGGTGGTGCATGATAGCTGCGCCTGCGTCTATCTTGTCGCGCCCGAGCTTTTCGAGACCCGTAGCGGCCCTATCCGTGTCGTCTGCGGCGGTCTTGCCGATGGCCAGACGATCCAGAAGCCTGACGGACGCGCCTTTCCGCCAGGGGAATGGGACGGGCATCCGAGCCAGCTTGTTTGCACCGATATCCAGCCGGAGCGCGTGCTCTCGGTCATCCGGTCGGCAATTGTGAAGGGTGAGCGCGGCTGATTTCCTGAGGCTATGCCGCTGTCGAAATCGAGAGCGGCATTTTTACCCAAATAGTTCATTTCCATAATTAACTAAAAATAAGAAGTATCTCCGAATAATTGTGGCGCTGCAACCGGCGCTTATATTTGTATTTTTGGAGATTATCATGTACATTAGAATATTTATACTTAGTATTTTTTCGATATTGACCGCGTCTTCGGCATGGGCGTTCGATCTTTCCGCCAATGCCGAAAAAGCCGCCGCGATCGTTTCACAGAATGGAATCGAAAAAGGGGCGCAATTGATCGAGGCCGCCGGTACCGAACTGGTCGATATGAAGGCGGGGAAGGGGTTGCATGTCTGGTCCATGAATGACGCTGGACACATGCTCTTCGACTTTTCGGGCCAGACGAAACCCGGCGACGATCTGAATGATTTCGTCCTTAGCGATGGTTCCAAACTCGTCGCGATGATCAAGGAAAAGCTCGCCGCCGGTAACGGCAAGGGCGTCATAGAGCTGGGTCCGGAATTACCCAATCCGACGACGAACAGCATTTCTCCTTCAAAGATCGCCTGTGTTGCGTTGGCATCGAAAGATGTCGTCTGCGCGATGGCATGGGATTGATTTTCTGCTGACGGCTTCACTGCCTGACGGTTGGCGTCATCAGAGGTCTTTTTGGGGAAGGGATGAGAAAGTGTCGCTTAAATATATACTCGCGTTGCCGGGTCTCATCGTCATTATGCTTATTGGTGTGGCGTCTGCGTTCGTTCTTCTGGAAACCCGCAACGGTTACGAGGAAGCGCGCGAAGCCATCGCCGTTTCGCAGGCGTCGGTGCTGCGCTTAAAGACTATTTACGAAATCTCAGAGGGCATCAATTCCACTGCCATGTCGGTGGCTGCCTATAGCCTGATGAAAGCTCCCAAAGAGCAGATCGACCAGATCGCCCAGAAAGCCCATGGTCTGGGAGAAAGTCTGCTTGCGGCGATCAAGGAACTGCAAAGTGTGGGCCTCAATGTTCCTGACGATCAGCAAGCGAATTATTTCAAGTTGCTTGAAAATTACAACAGGGCTGCGCGCGATGGCGTCGCGGGTGTGATGCAAAATCCTGCATTTGGCGCGTTGCGCGTTCGCAGCGCAGCGGCCGAATTTCAAAAACTGATTGTCGTGCAGGATGCATTGCTCAAAAGCTTGCAGAACGACGAGGCGGCGGTCGCCGCACGCATACAGGAGAAGTCCTCTCTTCAGTTTCGCTATTTCCTGACGTTGCTGGCTCTCGTTACCGTTGTGGCCGTCATCGGCGCCTATCTCGCAACGGGTTATATGGTAAAGCCGATCAGGACCGCGACGGAAATCATGCAGCGGCTGGCACAGGGGCATTTCGAGCTTCGTATACCCTTCACCGATCGGGCCAATGAAATTGGTGCAATGGCGCGCGCTCTCGAGGTCTTCAAAACGAACGGCATCAACTTCCGTGAACTCAACGCGAAGGAAGCGGCGTTGCAGGCCAAGGCGGGGGCACTGCAATCGAGCATCAATGGGGTCGTCAAGGCGGCGGCGGCGGGTGATTTTTCCCGCCGTATCGAAGCAAATTACGACAACGAGGAACTCGACACCTTTGCGGCGAGCGTCAACAGGCTGATGACATCCGTGGAACGGGGAGTGGCGGAAACGCGCAACGTGATGTCTTCCCTTGCCAACGGCGATCTGACGCGCGAAATGTGCGGCGACTTTCATGGTGTGTTCAGCGAGCTGCAGAACAATGTGAATGCCGGCATGGTGAATTTGCGCGACATGTTGGACAATATCAGCAGTGCGACCGCGACCATCAACGGCGGCTCGGCGGAAATCCATGCGTCTGCGATCAATCTGTCGAAACGTAGTGAGCAACAGGCAGCAGCCCTGGAGGAGACTTCGGCCGCTCTTGCGGAAATGACCGAGGCCGTCAAACATTCGGCACGACGGTCTCACGAGGCCAGCGCCATGGTGAACGATACGCTGGCCAGCACGAAAAAATCGGCCGACATCGTCAACAGCGCCATTGCGGCAATGGAGCGGATTAAACAGGCGTCGAGCGAAATCAGCCAGATTACAGGTATGATCGACGAGATCGCTTTTCAGACGAACCTGCTGGCACTGAATGCGGGCGTGGAAGCCGCTCGCGCCGGGGAAGCCGGAAAGGGCTTTGCCGTGGTTGCCCAGGAGGTTCGCGATCTGGCGCAACGCTCCGCCAAGGCGGCCAAGGAGATCAGCGCATTGATCTCACGAACGACCCATGAGGTGGCCTCGGGCGTCCAGCTCGTTGTGGCGACGGGTAGCGCACTGACGAAGATCGAAGCCGACGTGGGAAAGGTCGATTCTCACGTGCAGTCGATTGCAAGATCGGCCAACGAGCAGTCGGCGGGGCTGGAGGAGATCAATGCGGCGATCAACGAGATCGATCAGGTGACGCAGGCCAACGCCGCGATGGTTGAGGAAACGACCGCGGCGACCACCCTGCTTGCCGACCAGGCGGACCATCTTGCCGGGCTGATTGCACGGTTCAAGATTGGGGCGCCTACACGCGTCGAAGAACATCACATCGGGGGTGCCCATAAGGCGCAACAGTTTGCCAGGGCATCCTGACAGCGCTTGCATTTTGCGTGAAACTGGCGTTATGCAGGACGTACCGCAAGGGACGGCCTGCAAGCCTGTCGGTGAGGGTCTTACTCTTGCTCTGGCATGGTT
The DNA here is from genome assembly GCF_052686535.1 of Agrobacterium sp. DKPNP3. Taxonomy (NCBI): domain Bacteria; kingdom Pseudomonadati; phylum Pseudomonadota; class Alphaproteobacteria; order Hyphomicrobiales; family Rhizobiaceae; genus Agrobacterium; species Agrobacterium sp. DKPNP3. The sequence goes on from NZ_JBQYSN010000046.1 coordinate 21,628, forward strand.
CGTCCGCGCTGCTGTCCATGGCTGAAAACGCATTCGTGTTTTTGAATGCATAGGCTACAATGAATAACGCCTGCCGGGTCGGTTCGTGTCGGCGGCGTTTCAAAGCAAAAACGAACCGTCGTTATGGGCCGGCAGAACCGGTCCATTCCCATGAGGAAAGAGATGGAAGAGTTTCACAAGGTCCGGCGTCTGCCGCAATACGTCTTCGAACAGGTCAACCGTTTGAAAGCGAGCGCGCGAGCGGGCGGGGCCGATATCATCGATCTCGGCATGGGCAATCCCGATCTTCCGACCCCGAAGGCGATCGTCGACAAGCTTTGCGAGGTCGTTCAGGACCCGCGCACCCATCGTTATTCCTCATCCAAGGGCATTCCCGGCCTTCGCCGCGCCCAGGCTGCCTATTACGCCCGCCGTTTCGGTGTGAAGCTGAACCCGGATACGCAGGTCGTCGCGACCCTTGGCTCCAAGGAAGGCTTCGCCAACATGGCGCAGGCCATCACCGCACCCGGTGATGTCATTCTGTGCCCGAACCCGACCTATCCGATCCACGCCTTCGGTTTCCTTATGGCGGGCGGCGTTATCCGGTCCATGAACGTCGAGCCGGATGAGAGCTTCTTCGGCCCCCTGGAGCGCGCGGTGCGCCACTCCATCCCCAAGCCGCTGGCGCTGATCGTCAATTATCCATCTAACCCGACGGCGCATGTCGCATCGCTCGATTTCTATAAGGACGTCATCGCTTTTGCGAAGAAGCACGAGATCATCGTGCTCTCCGATCTTGCCTATTCGGAAATCTATTTCGACGAAAGCAATCCGCCGCCGTCGGTTCTGGAAGTTCCCGGCGCCATCGACGTTGCGGTAGAATTTACCTCCATGTCCAAGACCTTCTCCATGCCCGGCTGGCGCATGGGCTTCGCCGTCGGCAACGAGCGGCTGATCGCGGCGTTGACGCGCGTGAAGTCTTACCTCGATTACGGCGCTTTCACGCCGATCCAGGTTGCGGCGACCCACGCGCTCAACGGTGATGGCTCGGATATCGCTGAGGTGCGTAATGTCTATCGCCGCCGCCGCGACGTCATGGTCGAAACTTTCGGCAAGGCCGGCTTTGAGGTTCCGCCACCGGCTGCGACCATGTTCGCCTGGGCGAAGATCCCGGAAAAGTTCCGCCATCTCGGCAGCCTGGAGTTCTCCAAGCTTCTTGTCGAGAAGGCAGACATCGCCGTTGCTCCCGGCATCGGCTTTGGCGAGATGGGCGATGATTACGTCCGCCTCGCGCTCGTTGAAAACGAGCATCGAATTCGTCAGGCCGCGCGCAATCTGAAGCGTTTCCTGTCGAGCGCAGACGAAACGATGCACAATGTCGTTTCGCTGAACGCCCACAGATAAGGGCAACCCAAGGCGGCCGGGCCTCGGCCGCCATCATCACCAGCAATCAGGAACATACCCATGGCAGATTCATTGAGAATCGGCATAGCGGGGCTCGGCACTGTCGGCGCTTCGCTCGTGCGCATCCTCCAGCAGAGAAGCAACGAACTTGCGATTACCTGCGGACGCGCAATTGAGATTATTGCAGTGAGCGCGCGCGATCGTTCGCGCGATCGCGGCATTGATCTCACGGGTATTACCTGGTTCGACACGCCGGAGCAGATGGCGAGCGAAGCCGATATCGATGTTTTCGTCGAACTGGTCGGCGGTGCTTCCGGCCAGGCGGAAAATGCCGTGCGGGCGGCGCTGGCGCGTGGTCTCCACGTGGTGACTGCCAATAAGGCGCTGCTGGCCAAGCATGGCGTAGAGCTGGCGATCCTCGCTGAAGACAAGGGCGCGCTGCTCAATTTCGAAGCGGCTGTGGCTGGCGGCATCCCCGTCATCAAGGCGCTGCGTGAATCGCTGACCGGCAACCATGTGTCGCGCATTTATGGCATCATGAACGGCACGTGTAATTACATCCTGACCAAGATGGAAAAGGAAGGTCTGTCGTTCGAGGCGTGCCTGAAGGAAGCGCAGCGGCTGGGTTACGCTGAAGCCGATCCTGCTTTCGATATTGAGGGCAACGATACCGCACACAAGCTGTCCATCCTCACGACACTCGCTTTTGGCAACAAGATCGCTGCCGACGACATCTATCTCGAAGGTATTACCAATATTTCCATCGAGGATATTCAGGCGGCCGCCGAGCTGGGTTACCGCATCAAGCTTCTCGGCGTGGCGCAGGTGACGGAGTCCGGCATCGAACAGCGCGTGCATCCGACCATGGTGCCGCTTGATTCCGTGATTGCCCAGGTCGACGGCGTCACCAATGCGGTTGCGATCGAATCCGACATTCTCGGCGAGCTGCTGATGGTGGGACCGGGTGCGGGCGGCAACGCGACGGCGTCTGCCGTGCTGGGTGACATCGCCGATATCGCCAAGAGCCGTCCGGGCGCCCAGCAGGTGCCGGTGCTCGGCCGTCCGGCCAAGTCGCTGACGGATTACCGTCGCGCCAAGATGAAGAGCCATGAGGGCGGGTACTTCATCCGTCTGACGGTAAAGGATCAGGCAGGCGTCTTTGCCTCCATTGCAACCCGCATGGCGGATAATAACATCTCGCTGGAATCCATTGTGCAGCGCCAGCGCGTGCATGTGGAAGGTGCGCCGCAGACCATCATCCTCGTCACCCACGCGACGATGGAAGATGCGATCCGCAAGGCGGTGAAGGCGATCAAGAGCGAGAAATATCTCGTCAGCGAGCCTCAGGTCATACGGATCGAGCGGACCTGAGACGCTAGAGCCGTGTCACAAGGGGGCACGGCACTCTTGCCAAGCACGTCGTCATCCTCGGGCGTGCCCCGAGGACGACGACGAAAGACGTTTTCGAGTAGGACGAAAGCGTCCTTTTAGAATGGTTCGATTTTTTTCGGCGCTTGAAATCCCGCTCCTTTTTTGAGCCGGCAACATCCAAAAAATTGTTCGATCCTCTTCGGGCCGGCTGGAATAAGACGCGATTCGGCTTTACTGTTGACGATGTTCACCAAGCGAGGGAGGCGTGGCCGTGACATCACTGATCCTGTTCAAGGACAACAGGCGCGAGCGCGCCCTTACGGCGCATCGGCCGCGGCCCCAGGGGGCAAACGACAATATCCGCAGCATGGAATTCGACACACGCGAATACGACCGCAACTGGAGTTCGCTCGCTGTTTTTTCGTTGCTGCTTCTCATCGGCGCTGTGTCGATCATCAGCCCGTTTTTCTCGATTTTCTCCCTGTGAAATGGTCCATGCGCGTTTTTGCTTGAAAAACGCATCATCGCCATTTAGCCCCTTCTGAAAGCGCGATGGCGCATCACAGGACGAATGGACGGAATGGCGATGTTGGAGCCGGCCGATACGGTGGTCCGCGCATTTCTGAGCGTGGAGCGGTCGGCAACAGAACAGCGATGGGTGTCGCGGCTGGATCAGGCCGGGCAGAACCGCGCCTTGGCGATGTCGCAGGTCCACGGTATTCCCGAACTGATTGCACGCGTTCTGGCGGGGCGCGGGGTTGGAGTGGATGACGCGCTGGCGTTTCTTGATCCCACGATACGCTCGCTGATGCCCGATCCGCATATGCTGACCGATTGCGAAAAGGCCGCGCAGCGGCTGGTGCGCGCTGTCGAGACCGGTGAGAAGGTTGCGATCTTCGGAGACTATGACGTCGATGGTGCTGCGTCGTCCGCTCTGATGTACCGGTTCCTCGCCCATTTCGGTCTGACACCCGAGATCTATATTCCCGACCGTATTTTCGAAGGCTATGGGCCGAACCCGGCGGCGATGCAGCAGCTGGCTGCCAATGGAGCGACGCTCATCGTCACCGTGGACTGCGGCTCCACCAGCCATGAATCCCTTCAGGCCGCAAAGGATGCCGGAACGGATGTGGTGGTGATCGACCATCACCAGGTCGGCACGGAGTTGCCGCCTGCGGTCGCGCTGGTCAATCCCAACAGGGAAGACGATCTGTCGGGGCAGGGGCATCTATGTGCGGCAGGCGTGGTGTTCCTCGTGCTCGTGGCGACGCTGCGCATGCTGAAGGACAGGCGGCATCGACAGGCCTTCACGCTCGACCTGCTGTCCCTTCTCGATATCGTCGCGCTGGCCACTGTCTGCGATGTGGTTCCGCTGAAGGGCCTCAACCGCGCCTATGTGGTGAAGGGGCTGATTGCCGCCCGTCATATGAACAATGCCGGGCTTGCGGCCCTCTTCAAGAAGGCCGGTCTCGGGGGGCCTGTCACGCCCTATCATTTCGGGTTTCTCATCGGGCCGCGGATCAATGCCGGCGGCCGTATCGGGGATGCGGCGCTTGGCAGTCGCCTGCTGACGATCGATGATCCCTCGCAGGCCGAAGCGATTGCCGAGCGACTGGACGAGCTGAACCGCGAGAGGCAGGCGATGGAAGCGGCGATGCTGGCGGAGGCGGAAGCCGAGGCTCTGTTTGAATATGGCGATGGCTCAGGCGCTGGCGTCATCGTGACGGCGCGTGAGAACTGGCATCCCGGCATCGTTGGGCTTCTGGCTTCCCGCCTCAAGGACCGATTCCGCCGCCCGGCTTTCGCCATCGCTTTCGATCCGTCCGGCAAGGGCACCGGCTCGGGCCGCTCGATCAACGGCTTCGACATGGGCCGCATGGTGCGGGCGGCCGTGGAGGCAGGACTGCTGGTCAAGGGGGGCGGGCACGCCATGGCTGCGGGCCTCACGGTTGAGCGCGCCAATCTGGGCAAGCTCAGGACATTCTTTGAGGAGGCGGCCGCAAAGACCGTCAATGAGCTGGTCGAGAGCAGCGTTCTCAAAATCGACGGCGCCATCGGCGCGTCTGGCGCAACAGTCCAGCTTGTCGATCAGCTGGAGCAGGCGGGGCCTTACGGGTCAGGCCATTCGCAGCCGATCTTTGCGGTGCCGGCCCATCGTCTGCGGGATGTGCGCTTGGTGGGGACGTCGCATGTCAAGATCACGCTGGAGGCCATGGACGGCTCTCGGCTGGACGGCATTGCATTCCGTGCCGCAGAGGCGCCCCTGGGGCAGATGCTGCTGAACGCGCGAGGCAGAAACATCCACGTGGCGGGCACCGTCGGGGCTGATCTCTGGCAGGGCCAGCGGCGCGTGCAGCTGCGCGTTCTGGACGCCGCTTTCGCGCCGTGAGGCGTTTGGGAATTCGCCAAAAACTCCACGAAAAACACGACTGGCGGACAGGAAAAATGCGCCACGTAATCTCAATGCGTTGCATCAAGACATTCGAGTATGTTTTTGATTTTTTTGGGAGAAGCAAGTGGCACGCCCTAGGGGAGTCGAACCCCTCTTTTCAGAATGAAAATCTGACGTCCTAACCGATAGACGAAGGGCGCGTGCGCTTGTGGTGTGGCGCCCTTATAGTCAGGCTCCCGTTGCTCCGCAAGCGGTAAATTTGATTTTTTTCGCTCACGGGCGTGTTTTTTTGGCAGGGCGGAAGGGGCTGTGGAAAACCCGGTTGGACCCGCGCAAATCCTTGAATTACCGCTTCAATCTCGCGCAGCGCGCGACGCGGCGCGGATGGGCAATGTCCATATCGATAACGCCTGGCTGGCAGCGCTCACCCTTGCTTTGAACTTCTTGATGATCTCGGAGAGGGGAAAGGCAAGCCGGGTGAATTGCGCGGCGGCACTTCGTCCGGCTTGCCTTCCATCGGGGGGACAGGCATCTAACGTGCCCATGGCAAATCGGTTCCGCAGCAATGATGACATACGCGAAATATTGCGATTTTATTCGATGCCGGAGTCGTTTGAGAGGTAACCATGAAGCCAAGTGGCACGCCCTAGGGGAGTCGAACCCCTCTTTTCAGAATGAAAATCTGACGTCCTAACCGATAGACGAAGGGCGCGTGCGCTTGTGGTGTGGCGCCCTTATAGTCAGGCTCCCGTTGCTCCGCAAGCGGTAAATTTGATTTTTTTCGCTCACGGGCGTGTTTTTTTGGCAGGGCGGAAGGGGCTGTGGAAAACCCGGTTGGACCCGCGCAAATCCTTGAATTACCGCTTCAATCTCGCGCAGCGCGCGACGCGGCGCGGATGGGCAATGTCCATATCGATAACGCCTGGCTGGCAGCGCTCACCCTTGCTTTGAACTTCTTGATGATCTCGGAGAGGGGAAAGGCAAGCCGGGTGAATTGCGCGGCGGCACTTCGTCCGGCTTGCCTTCCATCGGGGGGACAGGCATCTAACGTGCCCATGGCAAATCGGTTCCGCAGCAATGATGACATACGCGAAATATTGCGATTTTATTCGATGCCGGAGTCGTTTGAGAGGTAACCATGAAGCCAAGTGGCACGCCCTAGGGGAGTCGAACCCCTCTTTTCAGAATGAAAATCTGACGTCCTAACCGATAGACGAAGGGCGCGTGCGCTTGTGGTGTGGCGCCCTTATAGTCAGGCTCCCGTTGCTCCGCAAGCGGAAAAATGCACGATTTGACAAAAAAATGTCATGGGCGGCCAGAAGCCCTGCAAAACAAGGATTTCCGTTTCGTAACAAATGGTTAACGCACGGCGAAGTTGATGGTTTCACCTTTCTGATGAAAGGAAAAAATACAGGGGACGACGACTCGGCGGAGTGTCGCTTTGCTGCTGACGTAAGAAGCGGGGGCAATAAAAACAAGCTGCGCCGAACCGCTCGGCTGTCATCCTCGCCCTTGAGGCGAGGATTCTTGACGGGGAGTCAGTGGATCATCGCCTCGACGGCGAGGACGACGTCGGGTGCGGAGAACTGTCTGGCGTCATAAAAAACGGGGCCGAAATGGCCCCGTTGAATGATGTGTTGATGGTGACTGATCTCAGTGCAGAATCTGGCTGAGGAACAGCCGGGTGCGCTCGTGCTGGGGATTGTCGAAGAATTCGGCGGGCGAATTCTGTTCGACGATCTGGCCCTGGTCCATGAAGATGACGCGGTTTGCGACCTGGCGGGCAAAGCCCATTTCGTGGGTTACGCACAGCATCGTCATGCCGTCTTCGGCGAGGCTGACCATGGTGTCGAGCACTTCCTTGACCATTTCCGGGTCAAGCGCCGAGGTCGGCTCATCGAAGAGCATGATCTTCGGCTTCATGCAGAGCGAGCGGGCGATCGCCACACGCTGCTGCTGACCGCCGGAGAGCTGACCGGGATACTTATGTGCCTGCTCGGGAATCTTCACGCGCTTCAGATAGTGCATCGCCACTTCTTCGGCTTCCTTTTTGGGCATCTTGCGAACCCAGATTGGCGCCAGCGTGCAGTTTTCGAGGATCGTCAGATGCGGGAAGAGGTTGAAGTGCTGGAACACCATGCCGACTTCGCGACGGACTTCGTCGATCTTCTTGAGGTCGTTGGTGAGTTCGATGCCGTCAACGACGATGCTGCCCGACTGGTGCTCTTCCAGACGGTTGATGCAGCGGATCATGGTCGACTTGCCCGAGCCGGAAGGACCGGCGATGACAATGCGCTCGCCCTTCATGACCTTCAGGTTGATATCACGCAGCACGTGGAAATCGCCGTACCATTTGTTCATGCCGGTGATTTCGATTGCGACGTCCGTCGCCGAGACGGTCAGTTTTTTTGCCTGGGTTTCTGCCATTTTGAGCGTCCCTTATCGTTTATGCCCGGTGTCGAGGTGCCGTTCCATGAACAGCGAATAACGCGACATGCCGAAGCAGAAGATCCAGAATACGAAGCCTGCGAAGATATAGCCCGTCATGGCGGTAACAGGCGTCGCCCAGTTCGCATCCGATTGGTTGAGTGTGACGATACCGAGCAGGTCGAACATGCCGATGATCGAGACCAGCGACGTGTCCTTGAAAAGCCCGATGAAGGTGTTGACGATGCCCGGAATGACGAGCTTCAGCGCCTGTGGCAGCACGATCAGCCTGGTCTTCTGCCAGTAGTTCAGGCCGAGCGAATCCGCTCCTTCATATTGTCCCTTCGGAATGGCCTGCAGGCCGCCGCGGATCACTTCCGCCATATAGGCGGAGGAGAACAGCGACACGCCGACCAGCGCGCGCAGGAACTTGTCGAAGGTCCAGCCGTCGGGCAGGAACAGCGGCAGCATGATGCTGGCGAAGAACAGCACCGTGATCAGCGGGATGCCTCTGATGACCTCGATGAAGAGGACGCAGAGCATCTTGATGACCGGCAGGTTCGAACGTCTGCCAAGCGCCAGAAGAATGCCGAAGGGCAACGACACCGTGATCCCGAAGAAGGACAGGATGAGCGTGACCATCAGGCCGCCCCAGAGCTGCGTTTCCACCTTCGGCAGGCCAAAGACGCCGCCGATAAGCAGGAAAAACGCAATGAAGGGCAGGATGATGAAGAGCGCCAGCGCATTGAGACGCTTGAACGGTGCCTTCGGAATGAGCATCGGGATCAACAGGATGGTGAACATCACCATGACGAGGATCGGACGCCAGCGTTCATCGATGGGGTAGCGGCCAAAGACGAACTGGCCGAGCTTGGCCGAAACGAAAGCCCAGCAGGCACCTGACTGTCCATCCGGCAGCGCGCCGCCCTGTGAAGCGGTGAGGCATGCGAGACGGTCGCTGCCGGTCCATACCGCGTCGATAAACAGCCAATCGATAATCGGCGGCAAAATATAGACGAGCAGGGCGATGGCAAGGACGGTGAGTACCGCATCCTTGGGCGTGGCGAAGAGTTTGGTGCGCAGCCAGTGGGTGACGCCCACCGCGCTCGATGGCGCGGGGCGGGCCTCTTCAATGGTCTGGCGCACGAAGGCATGGTTGCTGATCGTCATCGTCATCTCTCCACCAGAGCCATTTTCGCGTTGAACCAGTTCATGACCAGGGCCGTGAACAGGGATAGCGAGAGATAGATGACCAGCCAGATGGCAACGACTTCAACCGCCTGACCCGTCTGGTTCAGGATCGTACCGCCGACCGAGACGATGTCGGCGAAGCCGACGGCGACAGCAAGCGACGAGTTCTTGGTGAGGTTGAGGAACTGACTTGTCAGTGGCGGAATGATGATGCGCATCGCCTGCGGCACGACGATCAGACGTGTCGTGGTGCTGGAACGAAGCCCGAGTGCATCCGCAGCTTCCGTTTGCCCTTTCGCCACGGCCTTGATGCCGCCGCGAACGATTTCGGCGATGAAGGAGGCGGTGTAGAAGGACAGCGCCAGAAACAGCGACATGAATTCAGGGGCGACGACGGCGCCACCGGAAAGGTTGAAGCGTCCGGCAATCGGATAGTCGAAAGTCAGCGGCGCACCGATGGCCAGGAACGTGGCGAGCGGCAGGCCGATGATGAGAAGCGTGAGCGTGATGCCGGTGCGGAACTGCTGGCCGGTGCGCTCCTGTCTCGCCTTTGCCCAGCGATAAATGAAAACGCTGATGACGATGGCAACCAGGAGGGCTGCTGGAACGAGCCAGATGCCGTCACCCCAGAGCGGCTTCGGAAAAAAGAAACCGCGGTTGTTGAGGTAGCTTCCAAGCGGCAGCTCAAGCGACTCGCGCGCCTGCGGCAGGACGGAGATGACGCCCTTGTACCAGAAGAAGATGACGAGCAGCGGCGGGATGTTGCGGAAGATTTCCACATAGGCCTGCGCGAGTTTCGAGATCAGCCAGTTATTGGAAAGCCTCGCAATACCGACGATGAAACCGATGATCGAGGCGGCGATGATGCCGAAAAATGCGACCTGGATCGTGTTGAGAATGCCAACGACCAATGCCCGGCCATAGGTCGCGTCGCTGGTATAAGCGATCAGCGACTGACCGATATCAAAACCGGCTCTTCCGTCGAGGAAGCCGAAGCCGGATGAAATGTTTGCTCGTTGAAGATTGTGGATCGTATTCGTCACGATGACCCAAACGAAAGCGGTCAGGATGACGACTGTCAGGACCTGATAGAAAATGCCGCGTATCCGTGGATCGTAGATAAGTGACGACGCGCTTTGCGCGCGCGATCGTTGCGAACTGACCGCGTTGCCTGCCATAGGCACCTTTCCCTTTTATGTGCTCTTTGCGAGCTTATTTATAAATTTTAATTGGAGGCCGGGTGTTGCCCAGCCTCCTTATCGTTTAGCCTGTGATGGGGCCGATCAACGGACCGGCGGTGCGTATTGCAGGCCGCCCTTGGTCCAGAGGCTGTTCAGGCCGCGCTCGATCTTGAGCGGAGAGCCGGCGCCGACGTTGCGGTCGAAGACTTCGCCGTAATTGCCGACCAGCTTGACGATGTTGTAAGCCCAGTCATTGCCAACGCCGAGATCGGTACCGATCTTGGTGCCTTCTTCCGTACCGAGCAAACGCTTGATGTCCGGGTTGGCGCTGTTCTTCTGCTCATCGACGTTCTTGGAGGTGACGCCCAGTTCTTCGGCGTTGACCATCGCGTAGTGAACCCAGGTGACGATGTCGAACCACTGGTCGTCACCCTGGCGAACGGCCGGGCCAAGCGGCTCCTTGGAGATGATCTCAGGCAGAACGACGTTTTCTTCCGGGTTCTTCAACTTCAGACGGATTGCATAGAGGCCCGACTGGTCGGTGGTGTAGACATCGCAACGACCGGAATCATAGGCAGACGTCGCGTCGGATTCCTTTTCGAAAACGACCGGGTTGTACTGCAGATTGTTGGTCTTGAAGTAGTCGGCGAGGTTGAGCTCGGTGGTCGTACCGGTCTGAACGCAGACGGCAGCGCCGGAAAGCTCGAGAGCGGACTTTACGTTGAGGCTCTTCTTGGCGATGAAGCCCTGGCCGTCGTAGTAGTTGACGGTACGGAAGTTGAAGCCGAGAGACGTATCGCGGCTGATGGTCCAGGTGGTGTTACGGGTCAGAACATCGACTTCGCCGGACTGGAGAGCCGGAAAACGATCCTTGCTCGACAGGGCAACAAACTTGGCCTTCGAAGGGTCACCAAAAACCGCAGTGGCAATACCGCGGCAATAGTCCACATCGATACCCGACCATTCGCCCTTGTCGTCGGGATTGGAGAATCCCGGAATGCCAGCGCTCACGCCGCAGGTCACGAAGCCCTTTGCCTTCACGTCCTGAAGGGTTGCCGCCGAAGCGACCGAGGCTCCTCCCAAAACTGCTGCGCCGATAGCGGCCGACAGAATTGCCTTTTTCATTTTTCCCAACCTTTGTTTGTTATCATCCATTGGAAGGGGACCGGCTTCTTTATTTTCCCCAGCTCCCCCTTCAGCGAGATCTCCTCGATCCGCATTCTTTATAAGATTCGAATCTTCGAAAGGGTCAAGGTGTTCGGGCGATAATTGTGCCTATAAAAGGGAATTTTCCAAATTTTGGTCGGTAACTATGCAAAGGGTGAAAATATGAGCATATTTTTGCGTAAATTTACGCTTGCCTGAATTTTGTATACTTATTGTATGCTGATTTTTTACAGATATGTTGATGAACCGGACGCGCGCCTTCGGGACTTGACCTAGCCACCTGCTCTCCGCATTGTCGCCCCGTCAATATTCCTTCGAAAGCTGATCTGAAATGACCAAGAGAAATGACCTGCTTTCCGCCGCAGGTGTAAATACGCGCCTGACCCATGGTGGTAACGATCCCGCCGACTGCTTCGGTTTCGTCAACCCGCCCATCGTGCGTGGCTCGACGGTGCTTTTCCCGGATGCCGAGACGCTTTCGACCGAAAACCAGAAATATACCTATGGCACGCATGGCACGCCGACGACCGACGCGCTGTGCAACATGGTCAACGCGCTTGAGGGCTCGGCCGGGACCATTCTCGTCCCGTCGGGCCTTGCCGCCATCACCGTGCCGTTCCTCGCCTATCTCGGTGCGGGCGATCATGCATTGATCGTTGATTCCGTCTATTTCCCCACCCGCCGTTTCTGCAACACGATGCTGAAAAAGCTGGGCGTCGAGGTGGAATATTACGATCCGGCGATCGGGGAAGGCATCGAGGCCTTGATCCGCCCGAACACGAAGCTGGTGCATCTGGAAGCGCCTGGCTCCAACACCTTCGAAATTCAGGATGTGCGGCTGATCACCGATATCGCGCACAGGCATGATTGCGTCGTGACGATGGACAATACCTGGGCGACGCCGCTTTATTTCAAGCCGCTCGATTTCGGCGTCGATGTCTCCATCCATGCCGCCACCAAATATCCTTCGGGTCATTCGGATGTGCTGATGGGCTTCGTTTCGGCCAATGAAAAGCACTGGAAGGCGCTTTATCAGGCCAATGCCAATCTCGGCATCTGCGTCACGTCTGACGATGCGTACCAAATCCTGCGCGGCATCCGCACTATGGGCATCCGGCTGGCGCATCATCAGAAAAGCGCGCTTGATATTGCCACATGGCTGGAAAGCCGCGACGATGTCGTGCGTGTACTGCATCCGGCCTTGCCGAGCTTTCCCGGACACGAACTGTGGAAGCGTGATTTCAAGGGCGCGAGCGGTGTCTTCTCCTTCGTCTTGAAGGCGGAAGAGGGCAGGCACAAGCAGGCTGCAGCCGCCTTCCTCGATGCGCTGACCTTCTTCGGGCTCGGCTATTCCTGGGGTGGCTACGAATCGCTTGCGGTCGCCGTCTCGCTGGTCGATCGGACCATCGCCAAGGGTCCTTCGGGTGGCCCGGTTATCCGGTTGCAGATCGGGCTCGAGGATGTCGCCGATCTCAAGATGGATCTGGAGGCCGGGTTCAAGGCCGCGGCCGGCATCTGACCCAGCCCTCAGCCCCTCAGCCCTTCGCGCGGTAGCCGTAGAGCCAGTCGAAGTCCTTCAGGAACGCTTCTGTGGGACGGGTGGAAAATACCAGGTTCCGGGCAATTCGGACCGGACCTTTGGCATGATAGGCAAAACGATTGAGAGAGGCCCGCTTGCGGGCCTTTTCGATACGGGGGAGGCGCAAGGTCTCGAAGGCGGCAAGGGCCTGCGGCACAGGCAGGGGCTTTTCACCATTGCTGCCGGCCACTGCGCCCGCAAGTTCAAACGCATCCTCTATCGCCATGGCCGCACCCTGGGCGGCGAAGGGCATCATGGCATGCGCCGCGTCGCCGATCAGCACGGTGTCACGTCCATTATGCCAGCGGCCGGGGCCAGCCTGATAGAGGGGCCAGAAGGTCGGATTCTCAGACGACGCGAGCAGGCGGACGATCTGCGGGCTAAACCGTCGAAACTGCTCGAGCATCAGCGCTTTCTGCTGCCCGCTCGATTCCGCCCGCCACGTCGCGCCGGGGTCCGCGCCAAGTGCGATCGCGACAATGTTGAAGCCGCCGACTTCCTTCAGCGGATAAGCGACGATATGGCCGCCCGAACTGAGATAAGCCGTGACGGCGCTCTTGTTGATAGCGGATGGTACATCGCTGTCGGCAACAGTGAACCGCCAGGCGACATTGCCGGAGAAGGTGGCGGTGGGTGCGGAAGGCACGGCGAAACGGGCCGCGGACCAGACACCATCCGCACCGACGATCAGATCATGGTCGCGGAAAGTCGTTGCGGCAATCACATCCAAGGTGGCGTTTTCAATGCGCTTTCCCAGGTGCAGGCGACAGAGTGGGTTCTGTGTCACCGCCTGGAGAAGCGCGCTCTGCAGGGTTGAGCGATGCAACACGCCATAGGGTGCGCCCCAGCGTTTGCGCGCAACGGCACCCATGGGCAGCGAGAGCAGGGGGGAAAGGGTTTTTCCGGAAGCGAGTTCGACGGTGACCGGTTCGGTCCAGCGGGCCTCGATATCAGGCAACACGCCAAGCGTGGCCAGGATGCGCGATGCGTTGGGGGACAGTTGCAGACCGGCGCCGACTTCGGTCAGTTCACCGGCCTGTTCGATGATGTCACAAGCAATCCCGTACCGGGCAAAAGAAAGGGCCGCGGTGAGACCGGCAATGCCGGCACCGACAATGGCTACGGATTTTATGGGCATGCTGCGCCCCGATCAGGAAGAGGGGAAGGTCAGGCGGCCTTCACGTGGAAAACGCAGCCCGGAGGATTGGTCTGCTCGGCCTTCAGCGACGGATTGTAGCGATAAAGGGTCGAGCAGTAGGAGCAGACCTTCTCATTGTCGTCGCCCATATCGATGAAGATATGCGGGTGATCGTAAGGCACGGATGCGCCGGTGCACATGAATTCCTTGACGCCGATCTCGATCATGCGGTGTCCGCCATCGTTCTGGAAGTGGGGAATGGAATGGCCGGCCATGTTCGTCTCCAAATGCAATATCGTTATAGAGCCGCAATGCGTCTTCTCGCATCGGCTCTTCGTTGCGGATATGTAGCCTCAAACGCATTGCATCTCCATAAAAATCGTCAGCGAAACATGTTCAACATTGCTAATTCCTGCCATATGGTCCGGCAAAAAGGATGTCCTTGATGAATCTCAACACGCCGCAGTTTTCCGATTTTTCCCATGACGGTCTTCGCCTTGCCTATTTTGACGAGGGTGATCCGGCGGGTGACCCGGTTCTGCTGATCCACGGCTTTGCGTCCAGCGCCAATGTCAACTGGGTGCATCCCGGCTGGCTGAAGGCGCTGGGTGACGCCGGCTACCGGGTGATTGCCATCGACAATCGCGGCCATGGCGCAAGCGACAAGCCACATGATTCCGAGGCTTATTATCCCGCGGTCATGGCCGACGATGCGGTGGCGCTGCTCAATCATCTGGGCATCGCGGAAGCCCATGTGATGGGCTATTCCATGGGCGCGCGTATTTCCGCGTTTCTGGCCATGGCGCATCCAGAGCGTGTTCGCTCCCTGGTGTTCGGTGGCCTCGGCATCGGCATGGTGGAAGGCGTGGGCGACTGGGACCCGATTGCGGAGGCTCTGCTGGCTCCATCTCTCGATATGGTGACCCATGAGCGCGGCCGCATGTTCCGCGCCTTCGCCGACCAGACG
>NZ_JBQYSN010000047.1:0-36140 GCF_052686535.1 Agrobacterium sp. DKPNP3
AGGATGCCATCGATGCGGTGGCCGCGGCGCTGGCGGCCTGATCGACAAGAATCGAGAAGGCGGGCTTTTCCCCGCCTTTTGTCCGACCTTGACCACCAAGGAAGCTACGGAGGGAAACGATGCGTTTTGTAAATCCCATCCCTTTCGTGCGTGACATCGATCGGTCTAAGGCGTTTTATCGCGACAGGCTCGGCCTGAAGATAGCCGAGGATTTCGGAAACTTCGTCCGCTTTGAAACTGGCTTTGCAATCCACGACGGGCGGTCGCTTGCCGAGACCGTCTGGGGGACATCGTCGGGCGCGGAAGAATCCTATGGCAGACGAAATCTTCTCCTTTATTTCGAGCATGCGGATGTCGACGCGGCTTTTCAAAATATCGCGCCGCACGTGGAGCTTATCCACCCGCTCCAGCGGCAGACCTGGGGGCAGAAAGTCTTCCGTTTTTACGATCCGGACGGACATGCAATAGAGGTCGGAGAGCCGCTCGGCCCGTCCGCTGAATGACCCGCCGAATGATCGATCAGACATTTAATTGTCGGGCGGAGTATTGTTTATTGGCAGCGGCGAGGCTGGCCAGTCTTATCCCGTCGCGTTCATTTCCTTTGCCGCTTCCTCGTCAAGCTGCGCGGCCCGCTTGAAGGCCGGGCGATCGGTCAGGTGCGCCATGTAGTCGATGAAGGCCGGGCGTTTTTCAATCGTGCCGAATTGCAGGCCCCAGCCGACATGAGCGCCGACATAGACATCCGCGGCGGTAAAGAGATCGCCGGCGATAAAGCGGTTTTCACTGACGGCCCGCTCCAGCGTATTCATCACATCCGCATAGCTGCCGCAGCCGGCCATGCGCAGTTTTTCCTTGGGGACTTCGAAACCCATCGCCTTCATGCTCGCCGCCATTTCCAGCGGGCCCGCGGCGAAGAACATCCAGCGGTAATAGAGCCCGCGCGATTTCGGCGTGGGCGCAAGGTTCGCGCCGGGAAAGGCATCTGCCAGATAGGCGCAGATTGCTGCGGCCTCGGTGACGATGGTATCGCCATGTTTAATGGCGGGTACCTTCGCCATGGGATTGATCAACCGGTAGGCGGGCGATTTCATCGAGGTTTCGAAACCCAGTATCTCGGTTCGGTAGGGTACACCCACTTCTTCAAGCATCCAGCGGGCAATGCGGCCGCGCGACATGGGGTTCGTGTAAAAGATCAGTTCACTCATGCTTTTGCCTCCCCAAGCAAAATCGTCGATGCATCATGGAAACCGGCAGGGATTTCTACCCTGCGCTCCACCTTGTTATGGTCGCAACATCGCTTACGTGTTCCCTGAGATCGCGCCGATGCTCCGATGGATATTTGACTGTGCCGGGTAAGTTAATTGCAAGTAGATGTGGTGTCGCTTGGTCTTGTTGTTCTTTTGATCCCGGCATGCGAAATCGAATTCTGCGCCTAGTACAGGGGCTAATCAAGACAGGTTGAGGAAAAAAACAAATCACACGTTGCGCTGCTCTCGTTTCTATACCAACGCATGGCGGCCATTTGCGATATTATTTCGCTATATGGTTGTTTATGGTGTCTTTATTGAGCTGTTGTTTCATCTATGCCGCGCAAAATAAAAAAACCCGGCGCTGAGGCCGGGTTTTGATGTGTTTGAAAAGCCGGTTTACGCAGCCATCGCCTTCTTGAGGTTTTCGTCGATCTTGTCGAGGAAAGCGGTGGTGGAGAGCCAGGGCTGGTCGGGTCCGATGAGGAGCGCCAGGTCCTTGGTCATGTAGCCGCTTTCGACGGTGTCGACGCAGACGGTTTCGAGCGTCGCTGCGAACTTTGCGAGTTCCGCATTGTCGTCCAGCTTGGCGCGGTGGGCGAGGCCACGGGTCCAGGCGAAGATCGAGGCGATCGAGTTGGTCGAGGTTTCCTGACCCTTCTGGTGCTGACGGTAATGGCGCGTGACCGTGCCGTGTGCAGCTTCGGCTTCGACAGTGCGGCCATCGGGAGACAGAAGAACGGAGGTCATCAGGCCGAGCGAGCCGAAGCCCTGCGCAACCGTGTCGGACTGAACGTCGCCGTCGTAGTTCTTGCAGGCCCAGATGTAGCCGCCGGACCACTTCAGCGCGGAAGCGACCATGTCGTCGATCAGGCGGTGCTCATAGGTGATGCCGATTTCGTCGAACTGCGCCTTGAACTCGGTCTGGTAGACTTCTTCGAAGATATCCTTGAAGCGGCCGTCATAGGCCTTGAGGATGGTGTTCTTCGTGGAGAGGTAGACCGGCCACTTGCGCATCAGGCCATAGTTCATGGAGGCGCGGGCGAATTCGCGGATGGATTCGTCGAGGTTGTACATGGCGAGAGCCACGCCGGCGCTCGGTGCGTCGAAAACGTCCTTCTCGATGACCTGGCCGTCTTCACCGACGAACTTGATGGTCAGCTTGCCCTTGCCGGGGAACTTGAAATCGGTTGCCTTGTACTGGTCACCGAAAGCGTGGCGGCCGACAACGATCGGCTTGGTCCAGCCCGGAACGAGGCGCGGAACGTTCTTGCAGATGATCGGCTCGCGGAAGATGACGCCGCCCAGAATGTTGCGGATGGTGCCGTTCGGGCTCTTCCACATCTGCTTCAGGCCGAATTCTTCGACGCGCTGCTCATCCGGGGTGATGGTGGCGCACTTGATGCCGACGCCGTGCTTCTTGATGGCGTGGGCCGCATCGACCGTGACCTGGTCGTTGGTGGCATCGCGGTTTTCAACCGAGAGATCGTAATATTCGATATCGAGATCGAGGTATGGCAGGATCAGCTTGTCCTTGATGAGCTGCCAGATGATACGGGTCATTTCGTCGCCGTCGAGATCGACGACCGGATTGGCTACCTTGATCTTTGCCATGAATTCCTCACCTTCGAATCTGTGGCGCCTGTTGACGCCAATAGTCGGAAAAATATCCGGTGCGGCTATAGCATTGCACGCGCTTGAGGCAAAGCCATGGGGGGCGCTTTTTTGGCGCAGCGCAATAACGCTTTGCGCATTGCCAAACCATAATGCCGGAATACAGTCAGGCGAATCGCTTCGCCCGTCTCTGGGCCTCTACCGGGATCACACCATGCGGAAAACTCTGCTTCTCACTGCCGCCGTCCTCTTTTCCCACGCCGCCCTCGCAGCCGGACCCGCCGATCCCGTCCAGAAAGTGATGGACATCACCGTCAAGAATTGGTCCGGCGATGCGGAAAACTGGAAATACATATTCGACGAGGACATGCTGACCAGCCTCTTCAGCAAGGAGTTCGTCGCGCAATACCGTGAAGCCTCCAAGAAGCCGGCATACGAGGCCGAAAGCGGCGAGAAGGGCGATCCCTTCGGTTACGATGTCGTGACCAATTCGCAGGACGGTTGCCCGCTGCAGGATGTGTCCGTGACGGCGGGTGCGGTCAAGGATGGCGTGACTGATGTGACGGCCAAATTCAAGCTCTGGGCCTGCATGGACGAAGCTGAGATGAAGGCGACCGTGGACGAGGTGCATTTCGACGTCATCGAGGAGGATGGCCGTCCTGTCATCAGCGACATTCACCGGGTGGGTGACGAAGGCCGGGATTCGCTGCGCGAGGAGATGGCGAATATCATCAAGGGGGAGTGAGGTCGGAGATAGGGGTATTCGCGCAATTGAAAACATCTCCTCCGTTACTCTCGGGCTTGTCCCACAGCTGTCCGGTTTGAATGTCCGGACAAGCTCCGATCTCCTTGAGGTCAGTGGTGAAGGGTGAACATTCCTTCGACGTCATCCTCGGCCCTGCGCCGAGGATCCAACCGCGTCGAAGGACATCATTACGTTGGCAGACCCTCGGGAAAAGTCCGAGGATGACGTCGGATGTGAACTGGCAGCCCTTCATTTACCCGAAAGTCGCCGTTCGCCCGTTCCGACTTTGATTTTAGCGCCGATCTGTGCCAGTGAAGCGCGCTTTACAGTATCGGCGTGAAAGTTGATGCGACGCTTTCAAGAAAACGGACGAACGACGATGGCAGGCACAAACAGCGAGCTTGAACTTGTGGCGGAAGGCCCAGCGATCATTCTGGTCGAACCGCAACTCGGCGAAAATATCGGCATGGTGGCGCGGGCTATGGCGAATTTCGGTCTAGCCGAATTGCGGCTGGTGAAGCCGCGCGATGGCTGGCCGAGCGAGAAGGCGCGGGCCGCAGCTTCCAAGGCCGATCATGTCATTGACGCAACAAAAGTGTTCGAAACGCTGGAAGAGGCGATCAAGGACCTGAATTTTGTTTATGCCACGACCGCGCGCGAGCGTTACGGTTTCAAACCGGTGCGCGCACCTGTTACCGCCGCCGAGACGCTGCGGCAAAAATTCAAGACCGGGGAAAGAACCGGCATCCTGTTCGGGCGCGAGCGCTGGGGCCTCACCAATGAGGAAGTGGCGCTGGCCGACGAGATCGTGACCTTCCCGGTCAATCCCGCTTTTGCGTCGCTGAACATAGCGCAGGCCGTGCTTCTGATGTCCTATGAATGGATGAAGTCGGGCATGGACGATCTGGGCGAGACGCTGTTCCAGTCCGTCGAGCAGCGGCCTTCGACCAAAGAGCAGGTCTTCGGCCTGTTCGAACACATCGAGGAAGCGCTGGATGCGCGCGGTTATTTCCATCCCGCTGAAAAAAAGCCGAAAATGGTCGACAATCTGCGGGCCGTGCTGTCGAGACGCGGCTTTTCCGAACAGGAAATCAGCGTTTTCCGCGGCGTGATCAATTCGCTCGACCGTTTCCCGCGGCAATGGCCGAAAAAGACGGGCAGGGCAGCGGGGCCTACGGCCGAGGGAGCAGGGGAGAATGCTGAAAACGAATGAGGCGGCGGCCGATGTGCTGAAACCGGTGCTGGTATTCGATTCCGGCATTGGCGGACTGACCGTGCTGCGCGAGGCGCGGGTGCTGATGCCCGAGCGTGGCTTCATCTACGTGGCCGACGATGCGGGTTTTCCCTATGGCGGCTGGGAGGAGGAAGCGCTGAGGGCGCGTATTCTCTCTCTGTTCGAGAGGCTGCTTGACGAGTATAGCCCGGAAGTCTGCATCATCGCCTGCAACACCGCCTTTACGTTGGCTGGCGCGGATTTGCGCGCCCGGTTTCCGGACATGACCTTTGTTGGTACCGTGCCCGCGATCAAACCCGCTGCGGAGCGTACCCGCTCGGGTCTCGTTTCCGTGCTGGCAACACCGGGCACCGTCAAGCGCGCCTATACCCGCGATCTCATCCAGTCCTTTGCCAGCCAATGTCATGTCCGTCTTGTGGGGTCGGAAAATCTGGCGCGCATGGCGGAGAGCTGGATCAGGGGAGAGCCGATCGCTGACGACGCCGTGCTTGCTGAAATAGAGCCCTGTTTCATTGAGGATGATGGCAAGCGCACGGATATCGTCGTGCTTGCCTGCACCCATTATCCCTTCATGGCCAATGTTTTTCGCCGCCTGGCCCCCTGGCCGGTCGATTGGCTCGATCCTGCCGAGGCGATTGCGCGGCGTGCGCGCCATCTGGTGCCGCTGCCGCAGGATGCCGAACACCCCGAAGGTTTCGACTTTGCCGCCTTCACGTCAGGCAAGCCGGATTTTGCCACGCGGCGGCTGATGCAGGGATTTGGTCTCAGCGTTTCCGCGCGCTGACTTTGCAGGCCAAAGGCTCTGTTGCATTTTTGCATCGTTTTCTCTGATCTTCTGCAATTCGAGATTGCGGCCTCTTGTCGCATCGGATTTCCTGTGTAAGATGCTCATTGTCTGTAACCGCTATAAATGGAGGCGTGAAATGACCAATGACATGAATATGCGCCTTAACGCCCTGTCTGGCTTTTCCGGCATGGTCTTTAGCGGTTATGTGGTGCGCTGCATCTCTCTCCGATAAGGCTTATAGCCTGATTTCCCAGCCGTTTGGCATTTTCTCTTCGTCTGACATGTGACCTGCGTGTTCGCGTGGCATGATTGCTGCGCCCGTCGTTTCGTCCTGTCGTTTTTCATCGATAAAGGACCTGGCCGCTTAGCTGCGCCGGGATGGATTTCCCATGCAAAATGATCAACCATTGGTAGCATATGCGCTGCCGGATGCCGTCGACCGCCTCTTCGTTACATTCGGCGTCTGGAAAACCCTCAAAGCGGTTCTCATTGCCGCTGTGGTGCCCCGTGCGCCGCCGACCGATCCCGCTGATCTGCCGGAACGTCTTCTGGTGGATATCGGCCTTGAACCATCGCGGGTGAAGCGGCGACGGGAATGGGAAGTCCCTCACTGGGCGCCGCGGTTTTGACGGGGCGGCCTCTCCCGTGCAGACAGGCTTAGGGGTCGTAGCGAATTCTAACCGACGACGGCGAAGAAAATCCTGCAGGGACGTTTTTCGGGTTGTTACAAGAGAGCTGCGCGGTTTGTAAAATCGGCTTGAAGCGAAACATTTTCCGTGGCTTGCTCGACAGATTGGATAAGGGAGACTCATCATGCCACTGGAAAACTGGCTGGCCTTTGTGGCCGCATCCGCCATCATGCTTGCCATCCCGGGACCGACCATCCTGCTGGTCATTTCTTATGCGCTGGGCCATGGCCGCAAGGCGAGTACTGCGACGGTGACAGGGGTGGCGCTGGGCGATTTTACCGCCATGACCGCCTCGATGCTCGGGCTTGGGGCGTTGCTGGCCACATCGGCGGCGCTTTTCACCGGTCTGAAATGGATCGGAGCGGCCTATCTCATCTATCTCGGCATCAAGCTGTGGCGGTCGCCGGTTGGTGATGCGGCCGATGGTTCGAAGGTGACCGGCCGCGAGCGGCCGCTGAAAATCTTCCTGCACGCCTATATCGTCACGGCGCTGAACCCGAAGAGCATCGTGTTTTTCGTGGCCTTCCTGCCGCAGTTTCTGGTGCCGACACTGCCGTTCTGGCCGCAGGTGTTGATTTTCGAAGTGACCTTCCTTGTGCTTGCCACCGTCAATGCGGCCCTTTATGGACTTCTGGCAAGTGCCGCCCGCAACACGATCCGCAAGCCGCGGGTTCAGCGCATCGTCAACCGCACGGGGGGCGGTCTCCTTGTTGGCGCTGGCCTCATTACCTTCGGCTGGAAGAGGGCGGTTGCATCGTAAGGCACCTCTTGATTGCCTGAAATTCGGACATAACAAAATGGCATTGCCGCATATATTCCTCGCCCTGATCACCGTGTTTTTGTGGGGCTTCAACTTCGTCGCCATCAAGATTGGCGTCATGGATATGCCGCCTTTGTTTCTGACGGGCGTGCGCTATCTCTTTGCGGCGGTGCCCCTGGTCTTCTTCTTGCGGAAACCCAATGTGCCGTGGCGGCACATGATCGTATACGGCATGGCCATGGGCTTCGTGCAGTTCGGCCTGCTTTACCCGGCCATCAAGCTCGGCCTGCCTGCGGGGCTTGCTTCGCTCGTCATGCAGTCGCAGGCCTTCTTCACGCTGGCGCTTGCCGTGGTGTTCCTCGGCGAACGGCCATTGCCGTCGCAAATCCTCGGCGCAATCATCGCTTTTGGCGGGCTGGCGGTCATCGGCGTGGAGCGCATGACGGCGGCAGCGCTGGTCCCGCTTCTGATGGGCGTCGGTTCGGCGATTGCCTGGGCCTGCGGAAACATCGTCAATCGCCGCATCGGCCAGGTCAATGCTGTCTCCTTCGTTGCCTGGACCAGCCTTGTGCCTGTTCTACCGCTGATCCTGCTGTCGCTCGTGATGGAGGGACCTCAAGCGATTGCCGCGGGGGTGGTGAATGCCACGCCGACCATGGCGTTCGTTGTGATCTACATGGCCTATGGCGCGACGATAGTCGGCGCTGGTATCTGGAGTTATCTGCTGCTGCGGTATCCGGCTGGAACAGTCGCGCCGTTTTCGCTGCTGGTGCCTGTGGTCGGGTTCATCAGCGCCTATTTCGCCTTTGACGAACACATAACCGTTTTCGAAATCATCGGCGCAGCACTGGTCATTCTTGGGCTGGCGCTCAACGTCTTCGGTCGTCGCATCGGCATTTCACGGTTCTGGGTCAGGTCTCCGCAGGGCTGAGCGTGAATTGCCTGTGCATTATCGGCACGGGTGAGACGCAAGAGCCGATTTTTTGGTAAAGAGCATCTTCGGCCGAGCCTTAGGGAATCGGCCGGATGACATCCAGCACGAGGAATGGAACATTGCAGGTCGGCATCGACATGGGAACTCTATCGGGCGGGCAGCAGGCCAAGCTCGATATTGAAGAATTGCTTGCGACGCGCCTGCTGGTGCAGGGCAATTCCGGTTCCGGCAAGTCGCATCTTCTGCGCCGGCTGTTGGAGCAATCGGCGCCATGGGTGCAGCAGGTCATCATCGATCCCGAAGGTGATTTCGTAACTTTGTCCGATAAATTTGGTCATGTGGTGGTGGATGGCGAACGCACGGAAGCCGAACTCGCCGGCATTGCCAACCGCATTCGACAGCACCGCGTCTCCTGCGTGCTGACGCTGGAAGGGCTTGATATCGAACAGCAGATGCGCGCGGCCGCCGCTTTCCTCAATGGCCTGTTCGATGCCGATCGCGAATTCTGGTATCCTGTGCTTGTGGTGGTGGACGAAGCGCAGATGTTTGCGCCCTCCGTTGCTGGTGAAGTCACGGAAGATGCCCGCAAGGCCTCGCTTGGCGCGATGACCAATCTGATGTGCCGTGGCCGTAAACGTGGTCTTGCCGGCGTCATCGCCACGCAGCGATTGGCCAAGCTTGCCAAGAACGTGGCCGCGGAAGCCTCGAACTTCCTGATGGGCCGCACTTTCCTTGATATCGACATGGCGCGCGCGGCCGATCTGCTCGGCATGGATCGGCGGCAGGCGGAAATGTTTCGCGATCTTCAGCGCGGCAATTTCGTGGCGCTCGGCCCGGCGCTGTCGCGCCGTCCGCTGCCAATCGTCATTGGGTCGGTGGAAACCTCGGCCCGGTCCTCTTCACCGAAGCTGATGCCCCTGCCGGATGCGCCGCAGGACGTCGAAGACCTGATTTTTACGCCGGACCCGGAAGAGTTCACGCACGCTGCCGTGCGCCGCACGCCGCCCTCGCCACGGCCAACCACGGATATTCTCGCAGAGCTCTCCCGTTCCACACCCGCCGCAGTCGGCCCAACACCTGAGCAATCGCCGCGCGCAGGCCAGCCGGAAATGACGCCGGAGGAGCGCGAGGAAAAGATTTCGGCGGTTCTCGTTGAAATTCTCGACGACCCGCAATCGGCCTATCGCACGGACGCGGTCCTCTACCAGGACTTTCTGGTGCGCGCCCGTATGCGCCGCATCCCCGGAACGCCGATGACGCTGGCGGAATTCCGCCGGCAGGTGGCGATTGCGCGCTCCGGCGTGTATGCGGAGATGGCGGCAAGCGAAGGCTGGCAAAAGGCGCTGGAGCTTTCGACCTCGGTTTCCGATGACCTGCAGGGTGTTTTCCTGTTGCTGGTCAAGGCGGCGCTTGGCGAAGAGCCTTGCCCGTCGGATGCCCGGATCGCCCGCGCCTATGGCACCCACTCCGCCCGCCGCGCGCGGCGTCTGCTCGGTTATTTCGAGGAGAAGGAGCTTGTGGTGGTCCATGCCGATTTCTCCGGCAAGCGCATCGTGGCATTTCCCGATCTCGACGCAAAAACCGCACCCGGCGATGCGGATGCCGCTGAGGATGATGCGAGACTGGCGGCTGAGTGAAGTTGCTGCAGGTTTTTCCGCGTCGATATACTTACCCGTCATGCCGGACTTGATCCGGTATCCAGCCACGGTGCGTCTGCGCCGTGAGTAGAGTCTTTTGCGATCAAGGACTTGATCGCGCTGGACCCCGGATCAAGTCCGGGGTGACGGCGTGTATATTATGTGGCGGTGGCAAATTTATCGGTCAGCGGAAACTCTGAAAGAGGTTGAGGAGGCGTTTCCGCCTCCTCGTCACATGTCCTTACTCGATGACCTTCGCTTCTTTCCGCGTCGCAATCAGCGAGCCGATGATGCCGGTTGCGAGGATGGCGACGGTGACGCCGAGCGAGATGGCCGGCGGGATCTTGGCAATGCCGAGCATGTCGGCCACGAAAATCTTCGAACCCACGAAGACCAGAACCGCAGCCAGCGCATATTTCAGATAGGCGAAGCGGTGGATCAGGGCGGCAAGCGCAAAATAGAGGGCGCGCAGGCCGAGGATCGCAAAGATGTTCGAGGTATAGACGATAAACGGATCGGTGGTGATCGCGAAGATCGCCGGGATCGAATCGACGGCAAAGATAAGGTCGGCGATCTCGACCATGATGAGCGCCAGGAAGAGCGGCGTCACGAAGGTCTTCAGTTTTCCGGTCGCCTCATCGGTTTCCTTGACGAAGAATTTCTCGCCATGCAGCCTGTTTGTCACGGGCAGGTGGCTGCGCAGGAATTTCAGGATGCGGTTATTGCCGATATCGTTCTCGTCATGATCGGAGGAGAACAGCATCTTGAGGCCCGTGAAAACGAGGAAGGCCGCGAAGAGATAAAGCACCCAATGGAAGTTTTCGACGATGGCCGCACCGCCGGCGATCATGATGCCGCGCAGGACGATGACGCCGAGGATACCCCAGAGCAGCACGCGGTGCTGATATTGGCGGGGAATGGCGAAGTAGGAGAAGATCATGGCGATGATGAAGATATTGTCCATCGCCAGGCTTTTTTCGACCACGAAGCCGGTGACATATTCCATCGCCGACTGCTGGCCGGACTGATACCAGATCCAGCCGCCAAAGGCCAAGCCGATGACAATATAGAAGCCTGACATCAGCAGGCTTTCACGAACGCCGATTTCCTTGGAGTTTTTATGCAGCACGCCTAGATCGAGCGCGAGCAGGCCAAGAACGAGGGAAATAAAGACAGCCCACATCCAGGTGGGTGTGCCGAGAAAATCCGATAGAAAAAAGTCCATCAGTCAACCTTTAGCCGGACGAGGTTGGCTTTACGGATGGGGAACGTGTGTCAAAAATCTACGTGGGCCCCATCCTTAACAAACTCGACATCACGTGTTGTCCGGTAACACGCCAGAGGGGCCCGAGTTCTGATCACGATGGAGAGATGGGTGGGCACTTTCGCTTTTCAAGAGGAGACCTCAGAAAAAGCGAAAAGCCTTGTTTGACAAAACCGTGAAAGCTCTATAGAAGCCGCCCCAACGCCGGGCAGTGATGTCCGGTGTGTTTTGTTGACTGCCCTGCAGTTTAAGAACTGACGTTCGGCGGTCAATATCACCGACATGTCCCGTGGTTTCTCCATTTGCATGTGAGAAGCCTGTCAGAGGCCCTGAAACGGGCTTCAGAGGAGGGCGTGTTTCCTTAACCGGTCTGGCAACAGGCCGGCATAACCTTTTGCGAAGGAAATACGATGAGCAAGCGCGAATCGGCTAAGTATAAAATTGACCGCCGCATGGGCGAAAACATCTGGGGCCGTCCGAAGTCCCCGGTTAACCGCCGCGAATACGGCCCGGGCCAGCACGGCCAGCGCCGCAAGGGCAAGATGAGCGACTTCGGCACGCAGCTGCGCGCCAAGCAGAAGCTCAAGGGCTACTACGGCGAACTGCGCGAAAAGCAGTTCCGCGCTACCTTCGACGAAGCAAACCGTCGCAAGGGCGATACTTCTGAAAACCTGATCGGCCTGCTCGAGTCGCGTCTGGACGCCATCGTCTACCGCGCAAAGTTCGTTCCGACCGTTTTCGCTTCGCGTCAGTTCATCAACCATGGCCACGTCACGGTTAACGGCGTTCGCGTCAACATCGGTTCCTACCGCTGCAAGCCGGGCGACGTTATCGAAGTTCGTCAGAAGTCCAAGCAGCTCGTCACCGTTCTGGAAGCCGTTCAGCTCGCTGAGCGTGACGTTCCCGACTACATCGAAGTTGACCACAACAAGATGGTTGCGACCTACGCCCGCGTTCCGTCGCTTTCTGACGTTCCTTACCCGGTCGTCATGGAACCGCATCTGGTCGTCGAATTCTACTCGCGTTAATCGACGCGTTTCAGTATTGAGAAAGCCGCCCTTCGGGGCGGCTTTTTTGTTTGCTGGGGAAGGCTTTGCATGCAGGACATTCAGGCGATCGTCGATTCCATCTATGACAGCATGCTGCCGAGACTGGGTGAGGGGAAGGTCGCGGATTACATTCCCGAACTCGCCAAAGTCGATCCCAACCAGTTCGGTATCGCCATCACCACGGTCGATGGAACGACCTATACGGCCGGCGATGCGCTGACACCGTTTTCAATCCAGAGCATTTCCAAGGTCTTCATGCTGACGCTTGCGCTCGGCAAGGCCGGTGAGACGGTCTGGAACCGGGTGGGGCGCGAACCGTCCGGATCGTCGTTCAACTCCATCGTCCAGCTGGAGCACGAGCACGGAATCCCGCGTAATCCCTTCGTGAACGCCGGTGCTATCGTGGTGACGGATATCGTTCTTTCCGGCCACCAGCCGCGTGAGGCGATCGGCGAGCTTCTGCGTTTTGTCCGTTATCTCGCCGATGACGATACGATCAGCATCGACGATACGGTGGCGAAATCGGAGCAGGCGACGGGTTTCCGCAATTTTGCGCTCGCCAATTTCATGCGTTCCTTCGGCAATCTGCATCATCCCGTGGAATATACGCTCGGCGTTTATTTCCATCAGTGCGCGCTATCCATGACCTGCGCGCAGCTGTCGCGGGCTGGCCTCTTCCTTGCCAATCGCGGCCGCAATCCGCTTTCCGGCCATACGGTCGTCTCGGATCGCCGGGCGCGGCGCATCAATGCGCTGATGCTGACCTGTGGTCATTATGACGGATCGGGTGATTTCGCCTATCATGTCGGCCTGCCGGGCAAGAGCGGGGTCGGCGGCGGCATCATGGCCGTGGCGCCGGGCAAGGCGTCGATTGCGGTCTGGTCGCCGGGCCTCAACAAGGTCGGCAATTCGGCGCTCGGGTCACAGGCGCTGGAATTGCTGGCGACGAAAACCGGCTGGTCCGTATTCGGGGCTTGATCTTACCGGCGTATGGGGGCATTGCCTGCATGAAGAACGGCAGTCGTGCCGGAGCGAGCGGATGATGAACATTCTCACCAGGATCGATGACATCGCGGAGAAAGTCGGGGCAGATCAGGAACCGCCGGAAGAGAGCGGTAACTCGCATCCGCTGTTCGACAACGCGCCACGATCGGTCTCGTTCAACAAGCTGCGCAAGCGGCTGCTGCGCAATGTCCGCCAGGCATTTGAAGATTTCGGCATGCTGGAGGGCCAGAAGCGCTGGCTGGTCGGCCTTTCCGGCGGCAAGGACAGCTACGGGCTGCTGGCGCTGCTGCTCGACCTCAAATGGCGCGGCCTGCTGCCCGTTGAACTGATTGCCTGCAATCTCGATCAGGGACAGCCGAACTTCCCAAAGCATGTCCTGCCAGAGTATCTGGCGAAGATCGGCGTTGCCCATCGCATCGAATATCGTGACACCTATTCGGTGGTGAAGGAGAAGGTGCCCTCCGGCGGCACCTATTGTTCGCTCTGTTCGCGGCTGCGGCGCGGCAATCTCTACCGCATCGCGCGGGAGGAGGGCTGTGACGCGCTGCTGCTCGGCCATCACCGTGAGGATATTCTCGAAACCTTCTTCATGAACTTCTTCCATGGCGGCCGTCTGGCGGGCATGCCGGCGAAGCTTCTGAATGATGAGGGCGACCTGATGGTCATGCGGCCGCTTGCCTATTGCGCCGAAGAAGACATGGCGAAATTTGCGGCCGCAATGGAGTTTCCAATCATTCCCTGCGACCTTTGCGGCTCGCAGGACGGGCTTCAGCGCACTGCCATGAAGGAAATGCTGGCGGATATCGAGCGGCGTATGCCGGGCCGCAAGGATGTGATGCTGCGGGCGCTGGCGCATGTGAACCCTTCGCATCTCCTCGATACCAAGCTTTTTGATTTTTCGGCGCTTTCTGTCACGGCGGCGTCATCTGAAGAGCCTAGGGAGGCCCACCCTCCCTTATGAAGAAGTACCCTTCGCGATGACCCTTTCCGATAAAGATATCGATTTCCTCATTTCCACCGTTGCCGCAGCCGGTACGGATGAGATCATGCCCCGCTTCAGGAACCTGAGCGCTGGCGCCATTTCCGAAAAGACATCCGCCGTCGACCTTGTCACCGAGGCCGATATTCTCGCCGAGAAGGTGATGACCGCCGCGCTGCTTCAGCGATTTCCCAAGGCGCATATTGTCGGCGAGGAGACCTATGAGGCTGACCCATCAGTCATTCCCGCCCTTGCCGATGCACCGCTCGCCTTCGTGATCGACCCAATCGATGGCACGTTCAATTATGCTTCCGGTTTTCCCGCCTTTGGCACGTTGCTTGCGGTCACCGTGAAAGGTGAGACGGTTGCGGGCTTCATTCACGATCCCGTCATGGGCGATACAATCGTCGCACTGAAAGGCGAGGGTGCCCATCTTCACCGAAAGAACGGCTCGCAGGCAAAGCTGAAGGTCGCCGATGCTGCCCCGCTCTCCGATATGGTCGGCATTTTCTCGTGGGGCCACAGCCATCCCGATCGCAGGCCGGTGATCGCCGCTAATATGGCGAAGATCAAGATGGCATTGTCGCTCAACTGCTCGGCGCATGAATACTGGCTCGTCTCGGCTGGCAAGCTGCATTTCATCGGCCACGAAAAGCTGATGCCATGGGATCATCTCGCCGGTGTTCTCATTCACCAGGAAGCCGGCGGCTACACGGCGCGATTCGACGCGACGCCCTATCGGCCCGGCCACACCGCCGGCGGCATCCTGTCGGCTCCCGACAAGGAGAGCTGGAAGATGCTGCGCCGGGAAATCGTCGCTTTATAAGACTGACGCTCAGAAGGAAGGATATCGCCCATGGCCATCGAACTCGACATAGCCTCTCTTGCCAATGCACTCCAGGAGGCGGCGGCCGTGGAAATCCTGCCCCGGTTCCGCAATCTCGGCGAGGGCGATGTCAGGATAAAGTCCGAGGCGATCGATCTCGTGACCGAAGCCGACGAGGCCGCCGAGCGGCTGATCCGGGCTCGCGTGCAGGAGATCATGCCCGATGCGCTGTTCGTCGGTGAAGAGGCTGTGGCGGCGGATGCTTCACTGCTCGGCAAGCTGGCCGATGCCGATCTGGCTGTCGTGGTCGATCCCATCGACGGCACCTACAACTTTGCGTCCGGCCTGCCGCTCTTTGGCGTGATGATGAGCGTCATCTCCAAGGGTGAGACCGTTGCCGGTCTGATCTTCGACCCCATGGGCAATGACTGGGCGATTGCCGAAAAGGGCTCCGGCGCATGGCTGTGCAGTGCCGATGGTTCGCAGACGCAAATGTCTGTCGTGCCGGCGCCGGAACTGTCGCAGATGGTCGGCATCGCCAATACCGGCTATTTCGACGTGGAGACACGGCGAAAGATCTTGATGAATCTCGCCGATGTGCGGCTTTTCACCAGCTATCGCTGTGCGGCGCACGAATACCGGCTGTTCTGCGGCGGCCACATGCATTTCCTGATGTATAACAAGCTGATGCCCTGGGATCACCTGGCCGGCACATTGATCTCGCAGGAATCGGGCGCCTATGCCGCTCGCCTCGACGGTTCGCCCTATCTGCCGCGCCACCTGGATGGCGGGCTTTTGCTTGCGCCTGACCAGCAGACATGGGAATTGCTGAGGGAGAAGATTTTCACGGTGTGAGGTGGCCGATTGGGCAGGCCGGCAAGGCTTTCTCGCGTCATGCCGGACTAGATCCGGCATCCAGTAGCGCGCGTCTGCGCGGGGAACAGACTCTTTTCAGCCCAAGGACTTGGGCTGTCTGGAGCCCGTATCGGGTCCGGAGTGACGGAATGCATAGGACCTGAACCGTCAGAA
The DNA here is from genome assembly GCF_052686535.1 of Agrobacterium sp. DKPNP3. Classification (NCBI taxonomy): domain Bacteria; kingdom Pseudomonadati; phylum Pseudomonadota; class Alphaproteobacteria; order Hyphomicrobiales; family Rhizobiaceae; genus Agrobacterium; species Agrobacterium sp. DKPNP3. Next base: position 15,800 of record NZ_JBQYSN010000047.1, read on the forward strand.
AAAAGGGCGCGGAACAGAATTCCGCGCCCTTTGTCATTTCTGGGTAACATCAGTGCGTGGGCTTGTTATGCGCCTGAAACAGCACACCCTTTTCGCCGATCAGCACGAAGATCAGGCCGATGATCGAAACGATGAAGAAACCCGCGACCATCGGCAGGGCCGTGCCATCGAAGGCCTGGCCGATAGCGGCGCCGATCAGCGAACCGCCGACGGTTCCCATGAAGCCGATGACCGAAGAGGCGGTGCCGGCGACGTGGCCAAGCGGTTCCATGGCGAGCGAGTTGAAGTTCGAGCCGATCCAGCCGAACTGGAACATGGCAAGCGCAAAGAACACGATGAAGATGGCAAACGGCATCGGTTCCGGACCGATCATTTGCACCACCAGCCACAGGAAGGTGATGGCGATGAAGCCGAGCAGTGAGCCGTGCGAGAGCTTGCGCATGCCTATCCGGCCAACCAGCTTCGCATTGATGAAGGACGAGAAGGCCATGAACAGGGCAACGCCAGCAAAAGCCGCCGCAAACCACGCGCCAAGGCCATAGATGCCCTTATAGACCTGCTCGGCCGAGTTGATGAAGCCGAACAGCGCACCGAAGATGAAGGTGCTGGACAGCGTGTAACAGAGCGCGATGCGGTTGGTGAGCACGATCTTGAACCCGGCGAGCACCGAACGGGCAGTGAATGGCCTGACATCATCCGGATGCAACGTTTCCGGCAGGCGGAAATACATCCATGTCGTCACGATGGCAGCAATGCCGGCCATGAAGGCGAAGATGAGGTGCCAGTTGCCGAAGAAGAGCACGATCTGGCCGGTGCCAGGCGCGATAACCGGAACGACCATGAAGACCATCATGATCAGCGACATGACTTCCGCCATCTGCCGGCCGCCGTAGATATCACGCACGATCGAGATGGTGATGACGCGTGTTGCCGCCGAGCCGATGCCCTGAATGAAGCGCAGGAACAGCAGGCCCGAGAAGGACGGTACGAAAACAACGGCGATCGCTGAAACGATGTAGATCGCAAGACCGAAAAGCATTGGCTTGCGACGCCCGAAACGGTCCGAAATCGGCCCATAGAGGAGTTGAGCAATGCCGAAGCCAAGAAGGTAGGCGGATATGACGTATTGGCGATGGTTCTCGTTCTCGACGCCCAGCGAGGCGCCGATTTGCTGAAGACCGGGGAGCATGATGTCGATGGCGAGTGCATTGAGCGCCATCAGCATGGCGGCGAGCGCAATGAATTCCGTGCGCCCCATCGAGCCAGCGCGCGACGTGGTGGATTGTGAAAGTTCTGTCACAGGATTGCCCCAAAAAGAACGGCAAAGGCGTTGCATGAAGCAACGCCTGGCATAATTTCTGACAATCAGGGTGGGCCGGTTAAACCGGCCGAAATCAGGCCGCGCCGCGGACGCTGATACCCTGTTCTTGGAAGTGGCTCTGCAATTCGCCGGACTGGAACATCTCTCTCACGATGTCACAGCCACCAACGAACTCACCCTTGACGTAGAGCTGCGGGATGGTTGGCCAGTTGGAATAGTCCTTGATGCCCTGACGGATGTCGGCATCGGCCAGCACGTTGATACCCTTGTATTCAACGCCGAGATAATCGAGGATCTGTACCACCTGGCCGGAAAAACCGCATTGCGGAAACTGCGGGGTGCCCTTCATGAAAAGAACGATATCGTTGCTCTTCACTTCGCTGTCGATCATGTCGTGAATGCCGCTCATAGGCCTATTCCTTTCACATGCGGTTCAAGGCCGCTGCTTTCTGTTAGCCTCTAAATAACATGTCGCGGCGCGATTTCCACCCGGAAAGCATAAAAAATACGTCTCCGTCGCATGACAAGACAGGCTAAATCCGACCCGCAGCTTTTATTTGTACCGCTGCCGGCTTCGAGCCGCTGCGGTGCGCCTTTTGCTCACCTGTTTGCGGGCTGGCTTCGGTTTAACGGCGGCCTTGATCGCGGCTTCCAGTACGGAGCCGAGGATACCGCCGGCGGCCGAGCCGGTGCTTTTCGTCCGGCGCGCGCGGCGCGTCTTGCGAATGCCGGTCTTGGTCAGCACTTCGGCGAGAGCGCCTTTTACGACGCCGTTGAGCAATTGATCGACGATGCCAGACAAATTTCCCTCGCCATTAAATAAACCATATTTCCGTCGCGTTTTTTACTATACGTGCATCGCCCACTGTATCAAGCGATCCTTTCGGGTGTCTCGAGCCTGAAGGTTTATGCATGCCGCGCGTCAAGTCACGCCTCGTACTTTATTTCCCCGGTTTCGATCCACTCGATGCGGCGGCCCATCATTTAAGGTATCAACGGGCTGCGACGCTTGCCGGCAAGACGTGGGATGTCAATTATACCGTGGGGCCGGTTGAAAGCAGGCCTGCGGGGCAGGCGTTCACCGTGGGGGCTGCGGCAGGTGACTGGCAGACGCAGTCCGATATTTTCGTCTATGACCATAACGACGTCATATCCGAGCTGCGGGCTGCGCCCGTCTGGCGGCAGATCTGGCTCGGTTTCAAAGCCGGCGCAGGCATCATCGCCGAGGGCGGCGCCGGCCGCTATCTCCGCCACGCCTGGCGGTTTGGCCTGTTCTTCATCTTTCCGTTCCTGCTGATGCTGACCGGTGCCGCGCTTGCGGTGAGCATTGCACTTTCCCCCTGGCTTTTCGATTTGCCGTTCTGGCTCTTTATAATCAGCATTCCAGCGGCTGCCTTGTTTTTCGTCAAAGCCTTTCTGCCATTTGCAGAGCGGTTTCACACCCTGCATCTTTACGCGGACTGGCGCTTTGCGCTCGCGGTCGGCCGCGATGAACCGATTGCGCGAAACTGGATCGAGGCGAGGGCGGGGCTTGTCTTGAAGGCGCTCGAGCAGCCATCGGATGAGATTCTGGTCGTATCGCACAGCATGGGGGCCAGTCTGGCGCTCGCCGTCATCGGCCGCGCGCTGGAACTGAAGCCCGACGCGCTCGATGGTCGCAACCTGTCATTCGCGACGCTGGGTGGCGCGGCTTTGCAATGCGCGTTCCTGTCCAGCGCCACGCGGCTAAGGGAGAGCGTGGGCGCAATTGCGCGTCACCCTAAGGTGACATGGTTTGATATCCAGTGTCTCACCGATCCAATCCATCTCTATCGCTGCAACACAGTCGCGCTGACGGGGCACCGCGATGCGCCGCAGCCGAAGATCGTGCCGATCCGGTTCAAGCATTCGCTTTCGCCGGAGCGGTACAAAAAGAACAAGCGCAATTTCCTGCGCATGCATCGGCAATATGTGCTGGGGCCGGACCGAAAGTCCGGTTACGACTTTACCCTGCTGACGGCGGGCCCCCTGCCTGCCGCATCCTTTGCCGACCTCGACTCTCAGACGCCGCCTGTTTTTTAGAGTGTTTCCGTCTTTGAAAGCGGAGCGCGGCATTGGAGTTCCCCCTTGCTCTCTCCGTCGTGCGAAGTCCCCTTGGCGGAAACAAGTTTCCCCGTCGCGCAGACGCGCGTCGGCTGGATTACGGCTCCGGGCCGAAATGACTGTTGTAAGAGGCTGGCCCATGCAACTACCATTGAGGCAGCGACTGCAACTCGCAGAAAAAGCAGAGCGTCTAAAAGTAACGATGACATCTGACAGAAAAAGGCCCGCGTGAGAGCGTCACGCGGGCCTTTTTAATCCTCAGGTCTATCAGCCGATCGGACAGACAACGGCGATTGACAGCATCGTCATTCCGGCGCCGAGGTCTGCAGGGCGAGGGCGTGCAGAACGCCGCCCATATTGCCTTTCAGCGCGTCATAGACCATCTGGTGCTGTTGTACGCGGGTCTTGCCCTTGAATGCATCTGCCACGACTTCCGCCGCGTAATGATCGCCATCACCGGCCAGATCGCGGATCGTGACCTTTGCCCCGGGAATTCCCGCCTTAATCATGTCTTCAATGTCGCCGGGTTTCATGGGCATGGTGTTTCTCCTTAATTCATTCTGCGGCGACTAGAGTTTCGCCGTCCATGAATTGAGGGAACCACGATTCATAGGCCGAGTGCAATTCTTTAATCTCGACGGCGCGCGCCGTGCCCAGCTTTACAGCGGAGCCGCCGGTAACGCCGATGTTGGCGCAGGAAACGCCTGCCGCCTTGGCGGCCGCCTGCACCTTGTCGAGATCAGTTTTCTTGACGGTGACGACGTAACGGCCCTGGTCTTCGCCATAGAAGGTGAGGACCGGGTTGTGGCCTTCGACCGGATCGATAGTCGCGCCGATGCCGGAGGCAATCGCCATCTCTGCAACGGCGAGGGCGAGGCCACCGGACGAGCAATCGTGAACGGCGGTGGCAAGGCCATCGGTGATGACGCCACGCACGAAATCGCCGTTCTTCTTTTCAGCGTCGAGATCGACATGCGGCGCCGGGCCATCGGTGCGGCCGTGAATGTCACGCATGTACACCGACTGCGCGATGTGGGTGCCGAGGCCGGCAGGCGCACCAACAAGCAGCACTGCTTCGTCAGCGGCGGCAAAACGGATGCGCGCCATACGGCCCCAATCCTTCAGGAGGCCAACGCCGCCGATGGTGGGGGTGGGCAGGATCGCCTGGCCGTTGGTCTCGTTGTAGAGCGAGACGTTGCCGGAAACGATCGGGAATTCCAGCACGCGGCAGGCTTCGCCGATGCCCTTGATGGCATGGACCAGCTGGCTCATGATTTCAGGCTTTTCCGGATTGCCGAAATTGAGGTTGTCGGTGGCCGCGAGCGGCAGGGCGCCGGTTGCGGTAATGTTGCGCCAGCATTCGGCGACGGCCTGCTTGCCGCCCTCGAAGGGATCAGCCTCGACATAACGCGGGGTGACGTCGGAGGAGAAGGCGAGCGCCTTCTTGTCATGGCCTTCGACGCGGACCACACCGGCATCGCCGCCCGGCAGTTGCAGGGAATTGCCCTGGATCAGCGTGTCGTACTGCTCATAGACCCAGCGGCGCGAGGAATTGTTGGCCGAACCGACGAGCGATACCAGCGCGTCGGCGATATCGGCAGCGGGGACGTCGTTTTCCGCGAGCGGGGCGGGCACCTTCGCCGGTGTCCACGGGCGGTCATATTCGGGAGCCTGATCGCCCAGTTCCTTGATCGGCAGGTTAGCGACTTCCTCGCCATTGTGGATGACGCGGAAACGCAGGTCGTCGGTGGTCTTGCCGACGATGGCGAAGTCCAGACCCCATTTCACGAAGATCGCCTTGGCGACTTCTTCCTTGGAGGGCTCGAGAACCATGAGCATGCGCTCCTGGCTTTCGGACAGCATCATTTCGTAAGCCGTCATGCGCTCTTCACGCACCGGCACGGCATTGAGGTCAAGTTCGATACCGAGATCGCCCTTTGCGCCCATTTCCACGGCCGAGCACGTAAGGCCTGCGGCACCCATGTCCTGAATGGCGATGACAGCGCCTGTTTTCATCAGTTCAAGGCAGGCTTCCAGCAGGCACTTTTCGGTGAAGGGGTCGCCGACCTGAACGGTCGGGCGCTTCTCTTCGATCGATTCGTCGAATTCGGCCGACGCCATGGTCGCGCCGCCGACGCCGTCGCGGCCGGTCTTTGCGCCGAGATAAACCACCGGCAGGCCCACACCCTTGGCTTCCGAGAGGAAGATCGCGTCCGACTTGGCAAGACCGGCGGCGAAGGCGTTGACGAGGATATTGCCGTTATAACGCGGATCGAATTCCACTTCGCCGCCGACGGTCGGCACGCCGAAGGAGTTGCCGTAGCCGCCGACACCGGCAACGACGCCAGCCACGAGGTGGCGGGTCTTCGGGTGGTCGGGCGCGCCGAAACGCAGCGCGTTCATGGCGGCAATCGGGCGTGCACCCATGGTGAAGACGTCGCGCAGGATGCCGCCGACGCCAGTCGCCGCACCCTGATAGGGCTCGATATAGGAGGGGTGGTTGTGGCTTTCCATCTTGAAGACAACGCAGTCACCATCGTCGATATCGACAACGCCGGCGTTTTCGCCGGGGCCCTGGATGACCCGCGGGCCCTTGGTGGGCAGGGTCTTCAGCCACTTCTTGGACGACTTGTAGGAGCAGTGCTCGTTCCACATGGCCGAGAAGATGCCAAGCTCGGTGAAGCTGGGCTCCCGTCCGATCAGGTCGAGGATACGCTGGTATTCGTCGGGCTTCAGCCCGTGGGATGCAACGAGTTCCGGGGTGATCTTGATGGAGTTTGAGATAGACATAGGTCTCACGCGGTTCGAGCCGAGGAAAGTTTCCGGTTCTTTAGCGCAAGAGGCTCAATGGTGCGACAGGAAAATGCGCCTGTTTGCTGGCTAAAGATGGGTTTTTGCCGTTATTCCACGGCCGTGTCCGATCTTTTGCCAGCGACGGGCCGGGTCACGCAACGCTCTCATAACCGGCGGAGCCGTTGTCGAGCAGGTGCCGCAGGATGCCAAGGGCACGGGTCAACTCTTGCTGGTTCGAGGGGCCGGACAGGCTGACGCGCACGCGGTGGAAAACCTTGTCCGTTCGGCCGGCCTTGAACTCATCCTCGTCGTCGATCAGCACCCCTTCTTTCATCGCCGCATTGCGGAAGGTACCGGAAAGCCAGGGTTCGGGCAGTCTCAGCCACAGAAAGGCGATATCCGGCAGCGAGTTGAACTCCAGCCCGGCAAAAGCCTCGCGGGCAATCGCTTCCCGCTGGTTGATCTCGGCGAGACAGTCCTTGCGAATATCATGGGCGTCGCCGCTATTGACGAGGCGTGCATTCAGTTCCGCCAGCATGAAGGGCAGGCCGCCCGTCAGCATCGAGTGGGAGATGCGGATGCGCGACGAATATTGCGCCGGGCAGGCGACCCAGCCGCCACGCACGCCGGCGGCGACGGATTTCGACAGGCCGCCGACCACGAAGGTGATGTCGGGTGCGAACTCAGCGATCAGGGGGATCGCCTCGCGCGTCATTGCACCGTAGAGATTGTCCTCGACGATCCAGACGCCGTATCGACGGGCGATGTCGGCAATTGCGCGGCGGCGGTCTTCCGGCAGGGTGGCGCAGGTCGGGTTCTGACCCGCAGACATCAGGAAGATCATCTTGGGATGCTGCTGCGCGCAGACCCGCTCAAAATCCTCGGGGATGATGCCGTTTTCATCCGCATCGACCAATGTCACCCGCCTTCCGGCAAGGGCGGCGCTGCGGCTGATATGGGAATAGGTGACCTGTTCGAAGACGATGCGGTCGCCCGGGGCGGTCATGGCCGTCACCACACTCATGACCGCCGCGTGGGCGCCCAGCGTCGAGACGATGTTTTCCGGCTTCGGCGTCCATCCGTTTTGTGAAAGCCAGCGAGCGCCGGCCTTACACCAGTTATCCGGGAAGGAGCGGGCGTAATTGGTGATGTCATAACCATGTTCGCGCGTCAGTGCCTCAACATGACGGGCGATCACCACGCTCTGGCCGACATCCGGCGCGGCCGTCGTGTTCAGGCGATATTCGCCGGTGGCCTCGATAGCATGACGGGTGCTGCCGAAGGCGGAGGCGACCTGCTCCATTGAAGACGAGGGTGCCGGCGTCTTGCGTTCGTTGACGTAGGTACCGCGACCGACTTCGCCGCTGACGAGGCCGCGTTCGTGTATCAGCGCATAAGCGCGGCTGATTGTGCCGATTGTCACCCCAAGATCGTAGGCGAGGTTGCGCTGGGGTGGCAGTTTCGCGCCAGCCTGCAGCGTACCATCGGAAATCGCGCCTTCGATGCTGTCGGCAAGGCGCAGATAAATCGGGCCGTCGCCCTCGGTGATATCGGGAAGCCAATTTGTCATGGTGACAATTTATGCATTGTATCTGCGTCAAAGTCAATTGTATTTATTGTCTGCATTGATTGAAGATCAACGAACGGAGACAATAGGTGCAATATGCGCAAGATGGATCAATACCTTTCGACAGCGGATACACTCTATCCTGATGGCTACGAACGGGAACGCGTGTTCCGCGATGCCGGCGACATGGTCGCACCGGCGCCGTATCCGGCCAAGATCGCCCGCACGCTCATTGGTCGCATGATTGCGGGCATGTTGAACTGGCAGCAGAAACGGCGGGGACGGCTCGCATTGCGAGAATTGTCTGACGATCTTCTGGAAGATATCGGCATTTCACGCGAGGAGGCGTCTCGCGAGGCCGCAAAGTCTAAGCTTCTTTCCTGGCCAACACGATCGTTTTGATTTTTGTCGGAGTGCGGCGCCTTCTTTCCCCGGCGCCATCAGCCATTCGGCAGCCCGCCACGCCAATCCCAACCGGCGTTGGCGGGTTTTTTTATGGGCTATCGCGATACACTGCAAGGGCCGCAGCTGCTTCCCGTCATTCCCAGGACAGCCGTGTCACAAGACAGAGGATGACGTCTTTGATGTAGGCGTATGCGAAATCAGCAGCCCTTGCCGCCGTTCGCCCAGCGCTTGACGTCGGTTGCGATGCGGCCGGACATGGGTTCGTTCATGACGGGACCGAAGGCGTCGAGCTTTGCCGGGTTGCCCTCGGCCTGCACCACGAGCATGGGGCGCGATTCCGGGCTGTTGCGCGGCACGAGCAGAATGCGCGGACGGCCGGAGAAGGAGTTGAGTTCCGGCGCCAGACGATAGGCCTTGAAGGCGGGGTCGCCCGACTTGAACCAGCAGGCATTGGCGCCGAGCGCGATCCGCTCCATGGTGGGGAGGGCCGCGCGCGAGACCGAGCTTGTCGGCTGTGGTTTCGGCTGACAGGCGGCCAGGGTCGCTGCGGCCAGAAACAGTCCGGTCGCCTTGAGGGCATTCGATCGAAGAGCATAAGACATCAGGTCATCCAGAAGAGAGGGCCAAAACGACGCCGTCAGCCGGCATCAAAAAAGGCGGGCTTGAGGCCCGCCCGTCTGTCAGGCTGCGATGACGCCAAGCGCCGAAGCAAAGAGGCCGCGGCCGTCATTGCCGCCGTGCGCAGCTTCGATCAGGTTTTCCGGGTGTGGCATCATGCCAAGAACGTTGCCTTTGGTGTTGATGACGCCGGCAATGTCGTTCAGCGAGCCGTTGGGGTTGGTGCCCTCTGCATAACGGAACACGACCTGGCCGTTGCCTTCAACCGACTTCAACTCATCCGTATCGAGGAAATAGTTGCCGTCATGATGGGCGACGGGGCAGCGCAGGATCTGGCCCTTGTCATAGGCGCGGGTGAATTCGGTGTCGTTATTGGCGACTTCGAGTTTCACTTCGCGGCAGACGAATTTCAGCGAAGCGTTGCGCATCAGGGCGCCCGGCAGCATGCCGGCTTCGACCAGAATCTGGAAACCGTTGCAGACGCCGAGAACCTTCACGCCCTTTTCCGCCTTCTCGCGGATGGCCTGCATGACCGGCATGCGGGCGGCGATCGCGCCGCAGCGCAGATAATCGCCGTAAGAGAAGCCGCCGGGAATGACGATCAGGTCGACATCGGGAATGTCCGTTTCCGTCTGCCAGATGGTGACAGGCGCCTGACCGGAGATTTTTGTGAGAGCCGCGATCATGTCGCGGTCGCGGTTGAGGCCGGGAAGTTGGACGACAGCGGATTTCATGGACGGCGGCTCCTGGAGCTTAGAGAATGCTGATGGCGTAGTTTTCGATGACCGTATTGGCCAGCAGCTTTTCGCACATTGCCTTAAGGTCGGTTTCGGCCTTGGCCTTGTCGGCGCCTTCCAGTTCCAGATCGAAGACCTTGCCCTGCCGCACATGGCCGACGCCATCAAAACCGAGGCTGCCAAGCGCGCCTTCGATTGCCTTGCCCTGCGGATCGAGAACGCCGTTCTTCAGCGTAACAGTCACCCGTGCCTTGATCACCTGATCTTCTCCTGATTTACCCTACGAGGCCAATATTATTTCACGAGCTGATATTACTTCACCAGAACAGGGCCGGTGCCGCGGATCGGTTCGTTTTCATTGATGATGCCGAGACGGCGCGCCACTTCGGAATAGGCTTCCACAAGCCCGCCCATGTCGCGACGGAAGAGGTCCTTGTCCATCTTTTTCTGGGTCTCGATGTCCCAGAGACGGCAGCTATCGGGCGAAATCTCATCGGCGAGGATGATGCGCATCATATCGCCTTCGAACAGCCGCCCGCACTCGATCTTGAAATCGACAAGCTGGATGCCGACGCCGAGGAAAAGGCCGGAGAGGAAGTCGTTGACGCGGATGGCAAGCGCCATGATGTCGTCAAGCTCGGCGGGGTTGGCCCAGCCGAACGCCGTGATGTGCTCTTCTGACACCATCGGGTCTTCGAGCTCATCCGACTTGTAATAGAACTCGATGATCGAGCGCGGCAGCACCACACCTTCCTCAATGCCGAGGCGCTTGGAAAGCGAGCCGGCGGCGACATTGCGCACGACGACTTCAAGCGGGATCATCTCCACTTCCTTGATCAACTGCTCGCGCATGTTGAGGCGGCGGATGAAGTGGGTGGGAATGCCAATCTTGTTCAGATGCGTGAACACATATTCGGAAATGCGGTTGTTCAGCACGCCCTTGCCGTCGATGACTTCGTGCTTCTTCTTGTTGAAGGCGGTCGCATCGTCCTTGAAGAACTGGATAAGCGTGCCTGGCTCCGGACCCTCATAAAGGATCTTGGCCTTGCCTTCGTAAATACGGCGGCGACGGTTCATGATAGCAGGTCTCTTGGTTGACGCCGATTCTGGTGGCGTTGCGTTTTGTCTTTGAAGCGGTCCCATAAAGGAAAAGCATGCATTCTACAATGCGGCTGGCATATTTCCCTTCAATTCTTGTATCAGCGTCGGAGGCCGCTTCGGCTTCATCAAATGGGCGCGGGCAGGGCCGATGGTAACCTGCCTCTGTCCTCAGGGCTCAACCGCCTTGAGGCGGCTCAGGAACTGGGCGAAGACCATGCCGCCTTCTGGCCATGGCCCATGGCCGGATTCGGCATTAATATGGCCCGACATGCCGGCATCGATGAGCAATGAGCCCCAGGCGGCTGTGATGTCATCGGCGTGTTCGTAGGAGCCGAAGGGATCGTTGCGGCTGGCAATGGTGATCGTCGGAAAGGGCAGCGGATCGCGCGGGTAAGGCCCGAAGGTCATCAGGTGCTTCGGCCGGATGTCGGGATTGGCGACATCAGGCGGCGCAACGAGAAGCGCGCCCGATACTTTCTTGCCGATTTCGGGCAGGGCATGGATCACGGTCGGAACGCCGAGCGAATGGGCGACGAGGACGACTGGCTTGCTGGAGGCATTGACCTCTTCCACCAGCCGGGCGACCCAATCTTCCTTTACGGGTTTCGACCATTCCGCCTGCTCGACACGGCGGGCGGTGGAGAGCTTGCGCTCCCAGCGGCTCTGCCAGTGGTCGGGGCCGGAATTGGTGTAGCCGGGGACGATCAGGATATCTGCTTCTGAAACTTTCATGCGCCCATATCTGTGTTGTGATGCCGCCGCGATCAAGGCCGCGGCGGCATTAACGTCAAGTCTCGAGGTCGGTGCAAGTCTCAGGCGTTGCCGAAGACGCGGGTGAAGATCGTGTCGACATGCTTGGTGTGGTAGCCAAGGTCGAATTTTTCCCGGATGACCGCCTCAGGCAGAGCAGCGCGCACTTCCTCGTCGCCCAGCAGTTCCTCAAGGAAGTCCGCACCCTGTTCCCAGACCTTCATGGCGTTGCGCTGGACCAGACGATAAGCGTCTTCGCGCGATACGCCAGCCTGCGTCAGCGCCAGGAGAACGCGCTGCGAATGGACGAGACCGCGGAACTTGTTCATGTTCTTCAACATGTTGTCCGGGTAGATCACCAGCTTTTCGATGACGCCGGCCAGACGGTTCAATGCGAAGTCCAGAGTGACAGTCGTGTCTGGGCCGATCGCGCGCTCGACCGAGGAGTGGCTGATGTCGCGCTCGTGCCAGAGGGCAACGTTTTCCATGGCCGGGACGACCGACATGCGCACCAGACGGGCAAGGCCCGTGAGGTTTTCAGTGAGCACCGGGTTGCGCTTGTGCGGCATCGCCGACGAGCCCTTCTGGCCGGGAGAGAAGAACTCTTCCGCTTCCAGAACCTCGGTGCGCTGCATGTGGCGGATTTCGATGGCGACGTTTTCGATCGACGAGGCGATGACGCCGAGCGTCGCGAAGAACATGGCGTGACGGTCGCGCGGGATGACCTGCGTGGAAACCGGCTCCGGGATGAGGCCGAGCTTTGCGCAGACATGTTCCTCGACGCGCGGGTCGATGTTAGCGAACGTGCCGACGGCGCCGGAGATCGCGCCGGTGGCGATTTCCGCGCGGGCATTCACGAGGCGCTCACGGTTGCGGTGCATCTCGGCATAGAAGCGGGCAAAGGTCAGGCCCATGGTTGTCGGCTCGGCATGGATGCCGTGGCTGCGGCCGATGCGCACCGTGTTCTTGTGTTCGAAGGCGCGGGTCTTCAGCGCGGCGAGTACGCGGTCCATGTCGGCGAGCAGTAGATCGGCGGCGCGCACGAGCTGGATGTTGAGCGTGGTATCGAGCACATCCGACGAGGTCATGCCCTGATGGACGAAACGGCTGTCGGGACCGACAAATTCTGCGAGATGGGTAAGGAAGGCGATGACGTCGTGCTTGGTCACGGCTTCGATCTCGTCGATGCGGGCGACATCGAAGGTGGCGCTGCCGCCCTTTTCCCAGATGGTCTGGGCAGCCGACTTCGGAATGACGCCGAGTTCGGCCAGCGCGTCACAGGCATGCGCCTCGATCTCGAACCAGATGCGGAACTTTGTTTCCGGCGACCAGATGGCGACCATTTCCGGTCGGGAGTAACGAGGGATCATGGCAATGACTTTCTTAGTAGAGGAAATTTGCTGCCCGTTTAGCAAAGTGTTCCGCTAATCTCAATCTATCAAGCTGCATGGCTATGACGCTCGTTGCGCAGGCCGGCAGAGGATTGCGCCGGCGGCCAGGACCGGAACAACAGCAAACGGAAAATAAAGGTCGAGGCCGAGAATTGCGAATTGATAGACTGCGCCGAGCGAGGTGAAGAGCTGCTGGAAGAACCAGATGCGGGACAAGGCCGGTGCGTGCCATTGCGCATAGAACACGCGGTATTCGAATGCGAACAGCGCTGCCGCAGTGGCGAGCGTGAAAAAAAGGATGGCGAGACAGGCCGCCGCAAAACGCAATGGCCGGGGTGTTAAGGCAGGGAGAAAGCGGAGGGCTGTCAGCGCCACAATCCAGCCGAAAAAACCGCCCGCGAAAAAAAGCGTGACGATATCGGCGGTGTGATCGGTTTCCAGCCTGTTGCGGACATAGAGCCCAGCAGCGGCGGATGCAGCTGAACAGACGCCCCAAGCAAACGCGCCGAGCAGGATGAGCAGAGCCGGCACCGACTTGACACGGAAATCCATGCTGCTTTCCATGGCGATCCCCCGACGCCCTGTTGTGCCGCATTCAGCCGGGTGGGTTAGGTCCGTCCGGCTTCCGCTGCCGAGCGCAGCAGGGCGACCGTTTTGCGATAGTCTTCGACACCATCGCCCTTGAAGACCGCCGAACCGGCGACCAGTGCATTGGCTCCGGCGGCAATGATATCACCTGCGGTCTGTGCCGTCACGCCGCCATCCACCTCCAGCTCGATTGGCCGCTGACCGATCATCGCCTTTGCCGCGCGAATCTTGTCGAGCATGGCGGGAATGAACTTCTGACCGCCAAAGCCGGGATTGACGCTCATGATCAGCACGAGATCGACATCATCGAGCACGTTTTCGATGACGGAAAGCGGCGTCGCAGGGTTGAGCGTCACACCGGCCTTGAGGCCAAGTCCGCGAATGGTCTGGAGCGAGCGGTGCAGGTGGGGGCCGGCCTCTGCGTGCACGGTGATGCTATCGCACCCGGCCTTGGCGAAGGCCTCGAGATAGGGATCGACGGGAGCAATCATAAGATGGCAATCGAAAAAGGCGTTGCTGTGCGGGCGAAGCGCCTTGATGACATCAGGGCCGAAGGAGATGTTCGGCACGAAATGGCCGTCCATGACGTCGAGATGGATCCAGTCAGCGCCGGCTTCCGTGACATCGGCGACTTCCTGTCCAAGCTTGGCGAAATTCGCAGCCAGAATGGACGGGGCTATGCGGATGGGCAGGGACATGGGGCAAACTCCTCTCGACGCGTTGCGTAAGCTGCCTTTAACACCAAGTATTCCGCTTTGAAACGGCCGGCCGCGGGGTTCTCCGTCGTTTTCAGACGCGTTTCATCGAATTTTTCGACAGGCACGATGTCTATTGTTTTTCGGCCCTGTCCACCGGTTCGAAGCGCTGACCGTTCCAGCGCTGCAGGCGATAGGGATTGTCCTTCAGGTCGTGCGATGCGGTGAAGCCGAGATCGCCGATGACGGTTTTAAAGACGGTGCCGCCAGCCAGGATTTCCGGCGCAGGTTTCGACTGCGCCTGCACGGCCTCTGCAAGCTGGGTGGTCAGTTCGGCCGCGGCATAGGCAGGCAGCACGTAACCCTCGGGCTCGATGCCTGCGCCGCGCAGTTCAGCCGCAACTGCCAGCGCGGAGGGCAATGTGTCATAGGCCGGGCGTGTGACGGCGAGCACACTGGCCGTCAGGGGGACGGGGTTATTGGCTGCATTCATCGCGTCGCCGCCCATGATGGTCAGGGCGAGGTTTTCCGATGCGGCGTCCCTTGCGATGATGGCCACGTCGTTGCGCTCCGCGCCGATAAAGACGTGGGAGACGCCGGTGCGCGCCAGCCGCCGGACCAGCGCCACCTGCTGTTCCTGATTGGGCCGCATCGTATCGCTGAACGTCGGCTTCAAGCCGTTTTCCTCCAATACCGAGCGGATGCGATCAACGAGTTCGCGGCTGTAGATCGTGCCATCATCCACCAGCCCTATCGAATGGCCCTTCCAGTCGCGCAGCATGATTTCTGCGATCCGGTCGGATTCGGCCCTGTCCGACGGGGCAAGCCGGAAAAGCGGCCAGCCGTATTTCAGTGCGTCTTCCATCAGGATCGGTGCCCGGCTGGAAAGGGTGATCGCGGGTATGCCCGCTGCCTTTAAGGGCGGCAGGACACCCTGAAGCGTCTCGGTGCATAAAAAACCGATCGCAGCACTGACTTTGGCGGCGACCAGACCATCTGCAATCGCACCGCCGCTACCGTCTTCGCAGCTTTCGTGAATTTCAACGATATCAAGCCCGAGCTTTGCCGCCGCCGCCTTTGCGCCTTGCCGCACCTGCTGGCCGAGAAGCTCGTAAGGACCATTCTGCGGGGCGACGATGCCAATCGATGCCGCGCTCGCTGCGCCCGTAAAGGCAAAACCGGCGATAATCGTTAGCAGGCGAAGTGAAAGCATGACGTGATCGAAATCCTGTTGTCCCGGCTTGATGTTTATCGGCAACAGCAGGTTTTCCAAAGGAAAAATACGCCGATATCCCAGACATTCGCCCGAAGCACCTTGTCGACAACGTTCCTGACGAAAACCGGTGCGCGACTGTGCGCCGCTTCTCGTTTTTGGCTTCCGCCCTTCAGGGCCACGAGATGTACGCTTATGGGTGTATCAAAAACTGTCTCGCCCCGGACCGCTTAGTGTCTCAGTACGGCTCCAGCAGGTAAATCGACAACTGATAGGGTTGGCAATTTGAAGTTGTTTTACTCGCCTGCAAATCAAGCCTTCAATTGCCTTTGATGTGTTTGTCCGCCCAACATTGTACACGTTGCCGTTGGGCGCCGTCATCAGGTTAAGGCAAGTACTTATATTGTTTTAGAAAAATAATACCTTCGCGGAATAGAGTATCAATTTGGAAAACATATTAATGGGCTTCGCGCTGGCCAAGTGCAGATTATAAATATGATAATTAATAACCACTTATGCAACCCGCTGATATATATTCCAAATACGTAAAGTTTGACACTGCCGGAAGGTTTATCAGGCCGCAATTTTTTCGCTTTTGCAAGCAGATTAGCTTGACGGAAAGTAGATCATTCGTTTAGATGAAGGCGTTTCAGGGGACGACTGAAATTGGCTTTAACGGCCTCGGAAGTGTTCCGGTTATAAGCACTGCCAGACTATATTGCGTTTATATTCTATGTTTTTCATCACGTATGAGCCGCTTCGGGAAACTGAAGCGGCTTTTTACGTTTGGCGAATTCAATCAATTTAAAATTGAGTTGGGCCGGCCTTATGAAAAAGCCGTTCTTGCTCGCCCGCTTTTCGTAGGAGAGATTTGTCCTGGAAAATGGCTGTCGACCTTCCCCGAAACCGATCATCCAACGGAATTTACGGCTTTCGCCACGCGTTTAGAGGGTGGCTTTGTACGGTGTCGCACCGGTGCGTTTCAGCGTTGCGATAGCGTCCCTCGCAAAGGCGGAAAGCGGTTCAGGGAGCTCATCCATATCGAACCATTCAATGGCGGAAAGCTTGTCAGGCTCGGTCAAGGCAGGCTCGCCCTGCGCATCACGTGCAACAAACATCAGCGACACCCAATGGTGACGCTCTTCCTCATTGATATATTCGCTGTGGCAGAGAAAATCGATCTCGCCGATCGTGAGGCCGGTTTCCTCTTCGGCTTCTCGGCGGGCTGCGGCGAGGCAGGTTTCAAGATGATCGACCTTGCCGCCCGGAATACTCCAGTATCCGGCTTCCGGCGCCTTCAAGCGCCGGCAAAGCAGCACGCGGCCGTCCCTGACAATAGCAAGGCCAACACCAACACCCGGAAAATCAAGGCCTGGCTTGGCGGTCGGCGTCATGCTGTCCATCGATTGGTCAGGCCTTGGCGTTTGCCACGATCAGCATGAAAGCAGGGATATCGTCACCGAAACCAACCGGTGTCGGGCCATCGTCGTGGTCGCGATAGTGACGGCGGCGATCACGGTTGTCGTCATTGGCATGCAGCGGGTTGCGAATGTTCCGGTCGGAATTGCGCGGGGTCTTTTCCTGCCTGCGTTCTGCTTTCACCTTGTCGTCTCCATGAGCCGCGACGTCAGTGTCCGCAGCGGATTGTACACCCTGATTGATGTTTTCAACCGGCGCGGCATCGCGGCGGTTGCGCTCGCGGCCTCGGCCGCCCCGTTCCTTGCCCCGGCGGCCCGAATTACTTTCGAAGCTTTCCATGGGCGCGGGAAGGGTGGAGAGGTCACCGTTCAGCCACTCGATCTTCTCGCCGATCAGTTTCTCGATGGCGTCCAGATATTTCGTGTCGCTTTTGGTGACGATGGTGAAGGCCTTGCCCGAGCGCCCGGCACGACCGGTACGGCCGATGCGGTGGACATAGTCTTCCGAGTGAATGGGAATATCGAAGTTGAAGACGTGGCTAACGTCAGGGATATCGAGGCCACGGGCGGCAACGTCGGATGCGACGAGCAGCTTCAGATTGCCGTCCTTGAAATTCTGCAGCATCGTCGTGCGCGAACGCTGGTCCATGTCGCCATGCAGCGCGCCAACGGAGAAGCCGTGACGATCGAGCGAGCGGAACAGATCGGCGACGTCCTTCTTGCGGTTGCAGAAGATGATCGCGTTCTTCAGCTCAGCCTCTTCGGCGCGGACCAGATCGCGCAGCACGGCGCGCTTCTCATAGTCCTTGTTGTGAGCGGCGACGATACGCTGCGCAACGGTCTTGGCGGTGGAGGAGGGCTTTGCGACCTCGACACGGACAGGGTTCTGCAGGAAGCGGTCGGCCAGCTTCTGGATTTCCGGCGGCATGGTGGCCGAGAAGAAGAGTGTCTGGCGCGTGAAGGGGATCATCTTGGCGATACGCTCGATATCGGGGATGAAGCCCATATCCAGCATACGGTCGGCTTCGTCGATCACGAGGATTTCGACGCCGGTCATCAGGAGCTTGCCGCGTTCGCAATGGTCGAGAAGGCGGCCGGGGGTGCAGATCAGCACGTCGGCGCCGCGCTCAAGCTTGCGGTCCTGGTCTTCGAAGGAAACGCCGCCAATGAGAAGCGCGACGTTCAGCTTGTGATTCTTGCCGTACTTCTCGAAATTCTCGGCGACCTGTGCGGCCAGTTCGCGGGTCGGCTCAAGGATTAGCGTGCGCGGCATTCTGGCACGCGCGCGGCCTTTCTCGAGCAGGGTCAGCATCGGCAGGACGAAGGACGCGGTTTTGCCCGTGCCGGTCTGTGCGATACCGCAGATATCACGCTTTTCCAGCGCCGGCGGAATGGCGCCAGCCTGAATGGGTGTCGGCGTCGTGTAGCCGGCATCTGCAATAGCGGAAAGAACTTTTTGGCTCAGGCCAAGATCAGAGAATGTTGTCAAAGGAAGAACTTTTTCCGTTCTGGTTCGGTATGAAATACCTGCGTGCGCTGTGGCACTTGCATAGACTTGGCGCGGGGATAGGCCCAAATTGCCGGAAAGTCAAGGAAACAACGGGAAAAGCGCTGGAAACGTGATGCCGAAGGCGGGGCTTTTTGGCCCGTGGCGCATATTTCGCCGATTTATCGTTAAAATAGCAAAGGAAGCGTTAATTTCGGTGCGCTATTTCAGATAGGTTTTAAGCTCCGTTCCGGCGATGAGGAATCGCATCGGGTCAACAGGCATGTCGTTGCGGCGCACCTCATAATGCACATGCGGGCCTGTGGAGCGGCCCGTGCTGCCGGCCCGGCCAATGACGTCGCCGGCTTCGACCTTCTGGCCCGCCTTCACCACAATAGCCGAGAGATGGCCGAATCGCGTGGAAACACCCTGGCCGTGATCGATCTCGACCATATTGCCGTAACCGCCTGAATATTCCGCCACTGTCACCCGGCCCGCGCCCGTCGATTTGACGTCCGCGCCCGTTTCAGCACGAAAATCAATGCCGGTATGTAGCGCTGGCCGGCCGAGAAACGGATCCATGCGGTTGCCGAACCGGCTGGTGATCGATCGGCCCGGAGCTGGGTTACCGAAGGGCAAGGTGGTTGCGGTTTCCTTGACGATATCGAGCCTGTTCAGCGCATTGTCGAGGTTGGTAAGCGAGAGGTTGAACGGGTCAGTTTCGCCGCGTTGAGGTTCAGCGTAGGGCCCTCCAATGTCGGTCGCCCCGTCCTCTTCGATCTTCAGGCCCGTCTGCCGGATGATGTCCTGCATCGCGTTGGCCTTATCCTCCGCATCGCTCGTGAGTCGCGCGATGCGCGATATCTGCTGGCGCTCGATATCCTTCAGCGACAACGTCACCTTGGAAAACACCCGGTCGGCCCGATCAGACGGGGTCTCTCCGCTTTCGGGCAGATAAGCGGCGCGCCGGTCTGGTGCGGCAGGACTTTCCGGCTGGCGAGGTGTCATCAGCTTTTCGATTGCGGAAAGGCCACCGGAAAGATCGGCACGTTTTTCCGGCGCCAGCGCGTTCGAAAGAGAGGGCGGTGCGGCCGGGTCGGCGGCGATCCCGGAACTTTCGGCGCGCTCGAGCAATTCGCTCATGCGCCCGTGGCGGGAGGTCAGTGCCGCCTGCTGCTCGAGCAGCTTTTCCACTTTCTTTTCGACAACCTGCTGATCGAGCAACTGTCGCGATGTCACGCGGTCCACCTGCGCTCTCAGTGCTGCGATGCGGTCTTCATAGTCGTTCTGCATGCGCGTCTGGCGCGCCATCGTCGCGCCGATAAGGTCGTCACGCAGGATGAGATAGCTTGTGGCGCCGAGATAACCGAGCGAGAAAAGGCCGATCGTGCAGCCAGCAAGCGCCGCCATCCACGGCCGGATGGTCATATGGCGCACGCTTTCGCCGCGCGCAAGGATGAGCACGTGTGGCTCACGCTTCTTGCCGAACACCCTGTTTTGCCCCGTATCAGTCACAATCTCTCTCCGGACTGGCCGATTTATAA
The DNA here is from genome assembly GCF_052686535.1 of Agrobacterium sp. DKPNP3. Taxonomy (NCBI): domain Bacteria; kingdom Pseudomonadati; phylum Pseudomonadota; class Alphaproteobacteria; order Hyphomicrobiales; family Rhizobiaceae; genus Agrobacterium; species Agrobacterium sp. DKPNP3. The sequence goes on from NZ_JBQYSN010000047.1 coordinate 35,509, forward strand.
AGGGAAAACATAATTCGTTAAGGTTAACGAAGTTTTGCCGGGCAGGCGTTTCCACCTCGTTGCTATTGGCTGACGGAGGTCAGCGAGCGATAAAACGAGGGCGTGAGGCCGGCTTCGGCACGGGCGAGATCGTTGAACGGCGGCTTTAGAGGGCCGCGGAAATTGGCGCGTACCAATTGCCTGAAGGTGGCGGCGGGGTCCTTCTTTTCACGGGCGCAGAGAAACCGGAACCACTTGGCCCCGATCGCGACATGGCCCTTTTCATCATTGTAGATGACGTCGAGAACGGCAGCGCTTTCGAGGTCGCCTGTCTCCCGCATCTTCGCCTGCAGGGAAGGGGTCACATCCAGTCCGCGCGCTTCAAGAATGAGTGGCACGACGGCAAGCCGTGCGGTCAAGTCGTTGCGGGTGGAGTGGGCGGCCTGCCACAGTCCGTCATGGGCCGGCAGGTCGCCATAATCGGCACCGAGGCTCCTCAGCCGGTCGCGGACCATGCGAAAATGTTTGGCTTCCTCGAACGCGACCTGCATCCAGCCATCGAAAAAGGAATGCGGCACCGGTTCGCTGGCATAACGGGCGACGATATCGAGGGCGAGATCGACGGCATTAAGTTCGATATGGGCGATGGCGTG